>JAABPS010000010.1 GCA_011391835.1 Desulfobacteraceae bacterium | reverse complement strand
AAGCGAATGCCAGCGGCAGGGAAAAGATCAAGCGCATCCATGTACGCGGAACCTACAATTCCGAACACGGTTTTTACACCTTCTGCGACCAGGGTTTCAACCAGGGCTTCACTGGGAGTCATTTTTACTTTGGTCATTTTCTGCCTCCTTTTTATTCTATTTTGTCTGAAAAAACAGGGGGATGTTTATAGATAATTATATCTGATATCTGATATATCAGATATCTTGTCAAGGAAAAATCCAATTTCCCCGAAATAAAAGCATGGTCAAAAACCAGGGATGAATCGGTCTGTTCTTAATGAATGACTGTTCATTTTTTCGAACAACTATATTTCTCTTTTTGATCTAATACAACTCACAGAACACCATAACCATTTGTAATCTTATATTAAAACAAAATTTAGCCATGGCTGAATTTACCAGAATAGTATTGGCAGAAGTATTGCTATTCTTTTATTCCTTTTAATTTTAGCCAGTTAGATAGGATAAATGCGAACATCCAATTGAAAAACTAAAACTACTTAGAGCTGGAGGCATTAGATGAAAAGAAATGTGTTGATGGTTATGGTTATTACGATTTTTATGTTTACAGTTTTCGGGATTACCTATGCATGGCAAGGAAGGATGGATGGTATGGGAAATCCGTCTGGGCTCATTCCAGATGAGTCTGATTTTTTAATCAATCCTGCAAGAATCGCAGATGGTCATAGCGGCAAGATTTTCAACCACTATGGATTTTCTTATACAGGGGTTAACAACAGCTGGGATGCTGATTCCAGCAGATCGCTAATACCCATCGGGTTATCGTATAATCTGGAAAATGATGGGGGTGTTTGGTGGAATGAAGCCCTAATCGGTGTTTCACATCCGCTGGGTTCAGGGAAAATCGCTGTATTCTTGGAATACGAGGGCAACTATGGAGACTTAGAAGGGCATGAAGTATTAGATCTGACCAGCGGTAGTGACTTCGCATCAATTGATCTGGAGAATGATGTAAACACAGATATGAGCGATGTTGCATTGCGGCTTGTATATGGTTTACCCTTGGGCAAGGTATTCAAGCTGGGTACCGAAATAAAAATCGCATACAGAGATGAAGAAGCCGGCTGGGATCAGCGCCTTGATGATCTGGTAATATCAGGATTCCCTTTTTCAGCCTCCGGTGAGGCATCTAACTTGCCTACAGGCCTTATGCGATATATTCTGCCTCCATACGATTCTGACTATTGGAATCTCTCGTTTAAGCTTGGTCTGAACTGGAAAGTAGGTGAAGTTGTATGCGATTTTGCCCCACGAGGGGGGTTTATTTTTGCCGGTGATAATGAATGGGCCTCACATTTAAGCGGTGGCGGTACGGATGGCGTTGATACGTTAAACATTACCAATGATTTTGATATGGATGGCGATGTGGATGGCTGGAATTTTGGCTTCGATTTCTGGCTGAGATTTCCAGTGACTGCCGATACCTCCATGCCACTTGTCTTCAGACTCGATTATCAGGAAAAAGAGAGGGATGGATCCGGAGATGGAGAGCTTGGCATTTCGTCTACGTTTGGTCCAATTGGTACAGGGCCTTATAGCTTTGAACATGATAGCCAGGAGAATTTACTTACGATTACTGCTGGCGGCGGTTTTGATATCGGCGTATCCGAGCATACAAAAATAGCCATCGGCCTGTTCTACAATTATATGAATTCAAAAAATGATTTGGAAATGACGCTGAGTCCGGAGGGAAGCGGAGTGGACGTGATAACAGAGACAGGCGGATACCCGGAGTATTCTGAACACCAGTCTAAGCTCCAGTTGGCCGGGGAACACAGGGCATCTCCATGCTTAACCATGAGGGGCGGGCTTAGTATTTTTTATGGATGGGTTTCCGAAGAATATGACTTTGATGGCGGGGTAGATATCAGCGGACTGGGGTCCGCTTCCTCTCTTATAAATAACGGTATCTCCCTGGATGGAAATCGATGGGGTATCGAAGCGTCGCTGGGCGCTTCCTGGGTATGCGACCGTGTTACGATTGAACCATTTATTAACGGCGGATACCAGAGAGTCAATTTAGACGGCGATGAAGATTGGAGCCTGCTTGGAATTGATGTGTTGGCCTTTGATGTGGACAAGGAAAAGGATGAATGGTTTGTTGGGGGAGGCTTCTCGCTTCTGTTTAACCTATAAGGATTCAAGCTGACAAAGGGGCGGAGTGAGATCATCCGTCCCTTTTTTATTTGTATAATTCGTAAAAATAGTGCAATATACTTCTCTCTAATTTGAAAAAAGAACTATGTTTTGTTGTACAGGAGGAGGAGTTAGTATATGAATGAATTTTATATAGTTGCCTTTGATATGTTTTGTTATCTTAGGAATAGATATGAGAATTCATCTCCAATAAAAACAGAAATCGTCGGCTGAAGAAAGGAACAACACATGAAAGTCAGGCTCAACTTAGTTGTGATATGTATCATCATATTTTTTCTTCCATTTGGATGTAAGGAAAAACCGGAAACGCTGACGGATCAATATGATGAAAAGGAAATGAATCAGGCGATAGAGACTGCGCAATCGACTTTTGATGAATTTCGTGAGCGGTTTCGGAATCCTCAGCCAGGAGATGAAGATTTTAATGTGAAAGTTAGAATTGAGGATAAATATGGTGTGGAGCATTTCTGGCTGGATGATCTCAAACTGGATTCCGAACCTTACTCAGGTATTATTGGAAATGACCCGGGTATTGTGAGGAACGTAACATTCGGCCAGAAATATTCATTTCCACGATCGGATGTTACTGACTGGATGTTTATGTCCAATGGGAAAATGCAGGGCAATCACACGCTTCGAGTTATTTTAAAGTCCATGCCTGAAGATGAAGCCGAAGAGATTAAGAAAAGTATTGGGTGGTAGTTTCAAGACCAAACAGAGGAAAACGATCTATAAACTGAAGTTAATTCTTTTGTGACCCTGCCTCACGAAACGCTTTCACCCTGGCAGGGGTGGGCGGATGTGTAGATAGATAGCCCGTCCATTTATCTTTCCCCTGGTTTTTGCTGCTTTTATCGATGCGCAACAATATGTCTGCAAATCGATCTAATGGGATTTCGTGGGATTGCATGTAATTCAGGGCATAGTTATCTGCTTCCCGTTCAAACTCCCTTGAATAAGCCATTTCTGTTACCACTACCGGCAAGCTCAGAAAAAGTTCAGAAATACCCGAAGCATCTCCAGTCAGTGACAGTATGGCAAAGGACAACAGGGAGTCCTGCACGATACGGCGCATCGCGTGCTGGTGCACCAAATGGCCGATTTCGTGTGTCATGACCCCCAGCAGTTCATCATCATGCTTAGCCAGTTGTATCAGCTCATCTGTAAAAACAATTGTACCTCCCGGCAAGGCAAAAGCATTGGGGCCCAGTTTGCCACCTTTTCTAAACAGCAGTGTAATATGAAATGTCGGATGGGCATTAATAACGCTTTGTAAATGGTTGTGAATACGGTTTTGGGTATCAATAGATAATCCGGATGGTTCAAAAATGATCCGATCTAAAGCCTCCAGCGTCTGACGGTCGGCTATTTTGAAAACAGATTCTGGCAGGCGTTCGGCAATCGCTTTTGCTGCTATCGGAAAACCGTATTTAACCATGCCCGCACCGATCAGAAGAACCAGCAGGCTGGCTGCTACAATATAACGCTTTTTGGATTCCAGAAGATGGATCTTCTGCATCCAGTTTCCTATTTTCATTTTTTGAAGCAGTTGATCAATAGACGAGTTGTTATCTGTCTCTAAAATACTGCCATCCGAAAAAGTTAAAAATCGGGGCGTATCAGCCAGTCTATCTGAAATCCGGGCATCGAGTCTGTTTTGACGGAGCAAGATCTCGCCAGTGTCTGCCAGCTCTACCTCAATGGCGCCATTATCAAAAACCTTTAATATGACCTTCGTCTTTGCGGAGCGCTTCCCATCATACCATTTACCTTCAACTGTAATCATCATGTACCTTTACTAAAAATCCATTTTTTATAGTCCAAAATCAAAATCCATGAAATCGGATAATTCATCTCCCAGCGCGCTGGTTTCTTTGACCTCTGCCGCAATAAACTGCTCCAGATCGCCGTCCGCTATAAGACTCAGATGGTGAATCTTATAGCGATATGCCCGAATCATTGCAAAAGGGTGAAAGAATCCAACCGTTAAAACAGTTGCCAATGTATTGGTCAACACAATGAGTGCATAGGGGTTGACACTCATTGTAGCCTTGAAACGATGTTTTAGCAATGCGCCTGAATTATAAAGCAGGTTGCTGGATGTTACACTGAAATAAGCAAAGGCATAAAGATACATGGCCAGTATGATACTAACGGCAAGAAAGGAAAGCCTGGGGGAAAATGCCATTACAATCCCTGCAAACACACCGACAATTAAAATAGGAAGTAACATCTTAAGCATGATATGGTAGTAATCCCGGGATGTGGCATGAAATACGAAAGGAGCAGAACCGTAAGCTGAGTTTTCTACAACAAATTTTTTTTGCCGGAAATAGACATAGGGAAGTATCATACCTAACGTAAAAGGAATTAAAATGGGCCAGAGAATAAAGACCTTGGCTGCATCGCCATACGTTCCGGTGAAATTAAAGCGTATGTTTCGCCATGCACTGTTGCGGGCGTTAAATGCCAGAGAACGAACGACCAGCCAGGGTAGAATAAAGACAAAGCCTATGCTCAAAACAATTGCTGCGGCTGGAAGGAGCTGATTGGCAAGCGAATAGCCGGCAAAACCAAGAAATACTATCATGCGGCCTTTGAGAATTTTTATCGGATCAGCAAGATAACGAAATGCAGCTTCCGTGAGGCTGGTATTGCCGTAAAAATATTGTTTGCGGCGAACCTTTGCCCATGCGGAGTAAATGCCCAGGGTAATAATGGATAACAAAACGTTGACAATCCATATTCTAAAGTACTCACTGCCTGTGCCCTTGAACTGAAAAGGTATTTGGGCGTTAAATGTTTTTATCGGTTTGGCTGCTCCCTGTTGAGAATCGCTGCCCGGCGGAGGTGTCCGGGGAGGTTCCCGATGTGGAGATGGATTGGCGCTGGTTTGGGATTTAGGCCGCATCATTTCAGCCAGCGGCCGCCATTCATTCATTTTTTCATTACGAATTAATGTGTTTTTTGTGATGTGTCTGGTTTTAATTAATTGCATTAATTCGTCTTTACTGATCGGCCCTTTTTCCTGATTGCCATCTTTGTAAAACCACATCATGGGTAGCCTCCTCTGATTTATTTGTGTATGTAAGGGTTCCGGCTGGTTCGGGCATCAATTTTTTCATTAACAATGGGCAAGGATAGAAACATAACAAAGAAAGCCACTCATGGGCAAGGGAAAAAGTCAGATAAGATCATAAATACGTTACAGCGGGCTGTGTGGAGCCGATACTTCATGAACGGATTTATTTCTCATTGGAATTGCTGGAGCTATTATGCAGCCATTAAATGATTCAGATGATACAAAGGAACAGGAATGGCTGGGACAGTGTCATCATGGAATCATTTTGGCATACGATAAAAGTTAAACAGGAATATGTTGAATGATATGAAACAGGTGAAAAAAAGAAAAGCATCTTTGAATAGATTGATATTTTCTGCCATTATGTTAGAAAGTATCCAATATTCAATTTGAGAAAAAATTACCAGTGGATTTTCTGGCGTTTTTAACAACGATTATTTGTTTTTCTGATGAAAGATGGTGAAAGTGAATACGGATGATCTAATTAAGAAGTCACGAAATGGAGAACAGCGTTCCAAGAAGGAGCTTATCTATTTGCTAAGCCTTCCGCCGGATTCCGTGGACTCATATCTTGTTATGGCCGAAGCCAATCGAATTTCCAAGGAGTTATCCCAAGGGAAGGCGGAAGTTCATGCTCAATTTGCGCTCAATCTTGCTCCGTGCCCAGGCAACTGTGTTTTTTGTTCTTTTGCCCAGATAAATGGAATTTTTTCTGAATCGTCCCAGCTCAAACCGGAGGAAGCGGTGGCCCATGCGAAACAATTTGAACAGGATGGCGCAAATGCTGTTTTTGTAATGACAACGGCAAAGTATCCTTTCGAAAAATTTATCGAAATTTCTCAGGAAATCAGGTCCAAAATAAAACCCGAAACAACCCTTATCGCGAATATCGGTGACCAGTCGTTGGATAACGCGCAAAGGTTAAAGGATATCGGATACACAGGTGTATATCATGCGCTTCGCCTGCGGGAGGGAAAAGACTCAAACCTTTCACCGGAAAAAAGAAAAGAAAGCATTCGACATTTTCAGGAGGCAGGACTTAAAGTGGGCACATGCGTGGAACCGGTCGGTCCGGAGCATACGGATGAGGAGATCGCTGAGATGATCTGTTTTACGGCTTCCATTCAACCCTCTTACAGCGGTGCAGCCAGGCGTATTTCCATCCCCAACACGCCCATAGCCAAACGGGGGATGATCAGCGAACTTCGAATGGCGCAAATCGTTGCTGTGACCCGTTTGGGAATATCCAGAACGGTGATGGGAAACTGCACGCATGAACCCTGTACACTTGGAGCACTGGCAGGAGCGAATCTTTTCTGGGCTGAAGTGGGTGCCAATCCGAGGGATGTGGAAGAAAATACGGAAAAAGGAAGGGGCGGAACAGTTAACCACTGCAAAAAACTGTTTCACGAGAGCGGCTGGGATCTTCTTAAAGGGCCATCACGATACTATGGGGGATAAAAAATGGGCAGTACCCGAGAGCAAGCCATTAAGTCGTTGTCTGCCTCTGGATCGGAAGAAGAACAGTAAAAGTGGATCCTTCACCAGGAGTGCTTTCCACGTCAATCATGCCACCCAGAGAATCAACAATACTCTTGACAATAGGAAGGCCCAAGCCGGTACCGGTGATAAATCTCGTTTTTTCATCCTTGACTCTGTAAAATCTTTCAAAAATTTTATCCAGGTATTTTTCCTTAATACCAAATCCATTATCGATAACAGCCACACGGATGTTTATGCCGGCAAGATCCGCCTTTACTTTTATGCTGCCTCCGTTTTGTGTGTAGTGAATCGCGTTTGTGATCAGGTTTCCAAAAAGGCTTTCTAAAGCAACGGGGTCTGCTGTAATAGAAGGTAACGGTTCTTTTGGAAGTTCCAGGGTGAGCGTTTGTTCTTTGCTTTTTGCTTTGGCATCCAGAAAATCGGTAATGTTTTTTAACACCTGTTCAATGCGAATGGATGTCGGTTCCTGCGAGGTGATCCCCGCTTCGATACGGGACAGATCAAGCAGATCCCCAATCAGAGAAATCAGCCCCATGGTTTTTTCTTTTGCCCTGGAAAGAATTTCCTGATCTGCCTGGAGGTCTTCTTCGACCATATCTTTTAACACAACAGCAAGCTGTTCATGGATTGTTGAAAGGGGTGATCGAAGCTCATGAGAAACTTTGGCAACAAACTCAGATTTGAGCTGATCCAGAACTTTCATGCTGGTAATGTCAACGATATTTACTACGGCTCCCATGCATTCTCTTTTTTCTCCTAAAACGGGTTGCCCCCTTGCGAGAAGATATCTGTTATCAGATACCGCGAATTCATAAGTGGGGATATCATCAAAATCCACATGCTTGCCTTTGGAAATATCCATGATAAGATCACACAAGCCCTTTTCAGCAACATAATCGCATATATGCTTTCCCGGGCCCAGATCAGTTTTTAAATCAAGCAGTTTGCGAAAGGCCGGATTCATCAGTACCACCTGTCCCTGTGAATTGGTTACTACTACTCCATTGGGAAGTGATTCAATGATAGTACGGATACGGCTTTTTTCCGTGTCCAGGTCAAAGAGTGTCTGCTGGCGTTCTTTTTCCAGCATTGCTGCTTCATGGGTGAGTCGAATTTTTTCTATGGCACGATTGATAACAATTCTTAACTGATCGGGTTCGAAAGGCTTGGGAATAAAATCATACGCCCCCCGTTTCATGGCTTCGATAGCGGTTTCAACCGTGGCAAAACCGGTAATGACAATCACCAGAATTGTTTCATTCATTTCTCTTATCAGCCTGAGAACTTCCATGCCGTCCATGCCAGGCATCTTCATATCAAGTAAAACAATAGCAACTTTTTCCTTTTCCAGAGTCTTCAGGCCTTCATCTCCCCGAGAGGCTTTAAGCACGCTGCAATTCATCCGGGTGAGAATCCGTTCTACACCGTCTCTGATATCTTTTTCATCATCAATAATAAGAATATTGATCAAATTTGATGGGTTATCGGCCATTTTTATTTCCTTTACCTTCTGAACTATTTAAGGGGAGTTCTATTAGAAAGATAGTCCCCTTTTTGGGATCGCTTTTTACGTGTATATTTCCCTTATGGCTTTCCACAATACCGTAAACAATGCTAAGGCCAAGCCCTGTACCTTTCCCTTCTTCTTTTGTTGTAAAAAAGGGTTCAAATATATGCTTTTTAATATCTTTGGGTATCCCCGGTCCGGTGTCTTTGATTTCAATACAGATACGGTCCCTGGAAGGGTGTAAATACGTTTTTAAGATTAACTTGCCGTTACCTTCCATGGCCTGAGCTGCGTTGAGAATGATATTCATGAACATATGATTCAACTGCTGTATATCCGCTTTTACAGGAGGAAGATCCGGGCTGAGATCTTTTTCGGTAGTAATATTTTGAAATAAAGCCTGGTTTTCGAGTAAAAACAAAGTTCGTGTAATCGCCTTGTTAATATCGCACGGCTTCATGAACTGGCTTGTCTGCCTTGCAAATTCGAGCAGCTCTTTTACGGTATCGCTGCATCTCTGGGTATCCTTGAGAATTCGGTTTAAATCCTCCTTCACTTTGTCTTGGAGTTCATATTCTTCAAGGATTAATTTAGTGAACAGGCTGATTCCTCCCAAAGGATTATTTAGCTGGTGGGCAACCCCTGCGGCCAGCTTTCCTAAAGAAGCCATTTTTTCAGCCTGAAGTAATTGAACCTGTGTTTTTTCAAGCTTTTTTTTCATCTCTATTTCTTCGCGCATATCGTGGAAAAAACCGATGGTGGCAACCTCTTTGTCGCCGTCATAGACAATAGATGCGTTGAGCCTGATAGGGATGCTGTCCCCCTTTTTCCCAACAACGTTGACCAGATAACTTTTCAGTTTACCCTTGCCTCCAAATTCATCACTGCGGAGCTTTTTCATGATTTCTCTCGCCCCGTCCCCGAGATAAACATCTCGAATGTCGAGGTTTTTCAGCGCCTCTTTAACGCTGTATCCACTGATTTCTGCAGCTGCGTCATTAAAGATGATAACCTTTCCTGTTTTATCAGCCGCGATGATAGCGTCCACAGCGCTTTGGATGAGATTGTGTAAAAACGCTTCGGAGCGTTCCAGATCCTTTGTTTTGTCAGTTTCCATATAGCCCCCCTTAATAGAAAGGGTTACTGTCAAATAGGGGATAAGAAGTTACGGAAATTGAATAGCTTTGATCATTATTAAGTCAGAAATACATAAAAAAATCAATTGGAAAATAACGCTAATTATTTCTACCAGTCCCAGTAAATTTGAAAAAGGATTCAAGCTTATAAATGTGAAGAGATGGCAGTTATTTTAGAAAAGTAATGAATACTTACTCAATAAATTATAGCGGGTTTTATTCAGTTAGTGTTATAGGATATCTGTAATGTTAATAAAAATATTAATATATTAAAACAATTAGTTATAAATTTTATTGAAATAGCAAAAGAAAGGAATTGATTATTCTTGACAGGGATAGTAGGCATTGATAGATATGAATAACCATTCATAAATAGATTAAATTGTATGGAATGGGAGTGTATCATTAAAACTAAAGATAAAAATGATAAATATCAGCGAATTCTGCAGGCCGCAATCAATGTGTTTGCCCAACAGGGGTTTTACCAGGCAACAATTTCACAAGTGGCCAAAGAAGCAGGTGTTGCGGATGGTACGATCTATCTTTATTTCAAAAGCAAGGATGATATTTTAATCCAGTTCTTTTCCGATAAAACCAAACTGATATTTGAACGGTTCAGAGAGGAAGTAAAAAAGGTAAATAGCGCAATTGACAAACTCGGCAATCTTATTCGTATTCACCTTGAAGAATTTCAGCGGGACCGGAATATGGCCATGGTTTACCAGATTGAAACTCATCAGAACTACCGTATTGCAGAAGATCAGATAAAAGAAATGTCGAAACTGTACCTTGATATTGTATCTGAGATCGTTGAACAGGGTCAGGCGGAAGGGAGCATGCGAAGAGATTTGTATGTGGGGCTGGTAAAACGCTTTATCATCGGTGCTGTGGATGAGGTTATAAACACCTGGCTTCATTCAGACTCAGAGTATGACCTGGCCTCGATGGCACAGCCGCTGGTTGATCTTTTTATCAGAGGGGTTGGTAACGTAGGAGAAAGAAATAACAGACTGCCGGGCAGGGAGATTCTACAGGCCCGAATGACTTAGAATTACTAAAATTAAGGAGGGTGAATCATGGCACAGCTTATTGCAGATCGGCGGGACATCGACTTTGTTCTGCACGAGCAATTGGAAATTGAAAAAATCAGTAAACATGAACGGTTTGAAGAGTTTAATAAAAAAACGATTGATTTGATAGTCTCAGAGGCAAGAAATTTAGCGAACAAAGAACTGCTTCCGGCACGAGAGCAGGGGGATAAGGAAGGATGTATATTTGAAGGCGGGAAGGTAACAGTGCCAGAATCCTTTCATCATGCGTATAACCTTTTGGTAGAGGGGGAGTGGATTGCCATGACCGAAGATCCTGAATGGGGTGGTCAGGGGATGCCACGAACGATCGCGCTTGCTGCGGGGGATTATTTTAATGGCGCAAATTTTCCGTTGATGATGTATCCGGGTTTAACGCATGGCGCTGGCTTGCTGGTGCATGAATTCGGAAGTGAAAAACAGAAAAAACTTTTTTTGAAAAAGATGTTTACCGGTGAGTGGACAGGAACCATGTTGTTGACCGAGCCGGAAGCCGGATCGGATGTCGGGTTACTTACAAGCACAGCAGCAAAAAATGCTGATGGAACGTATTCAATTACAGGGAATAAAATCTTTATCTCCGGGGGTGAGCATAATCTGACGAAAAATATCATCCATCCTGTGCTTGCTCGGATTGAAGGCGCGCCTGCCGGAACCAAAGGGATTTCCCTGTTTATTGTTCCCAAGATATGGGTCAACGATGATGGCAGCCTGGGTGAGTTCAATGATGTTGTATGTACGGGTATTGAAGAAAAGATGGGGATCCATGGCAATTCGACATGTTCGCTTACTCTTGGAGGAAAAGGCAAATGCAGGGGACTGTTGTTAGGTGAGGAAAACAAGGGGATGCGCGCCATGTTTTTAATGATGAACGAAGCACGCTTGCTTGTAGGGCTTCAAGGGCTTGGCTGCGCGAGTTCAGCATACTTGTATGCTGTTAATTACGCGAAAGAACGCATTCAGGGCAAAAATCTGCTTCAGATGCTGGATAAGGATGCGCCTCCAGTACCGATCATTCAGCATCCGGACATTCGCCGTCAACTTTTAACGATGAAGGCATATATCGAAGGGATGCGAAGTCTTCTTTATTATGTAGGTTACTGCAATGATATGGTACACATTGCGGAAAATGAGGAGGAAAAGGCAAAATACCAGGGATTCATTGATTTACTTATTCCTGTTGCAAAGGGCTATGTGACAGACCGTGCGCTTGAGGTATGCAATTATGGCATACAGATCTATGGGGGGTATGGCTACATTAAAGAATATCCCATGGAACAGCTTTTCAGGGATTGCAGGATTACAACGATCTATGAAGGCACTAATGGTATCCAGGCCATGGATCTTCTTGGCAGAAAACTCGGCATGAATAGTGGTAAAACAATGATGGATCTCTTTGCAGAGATACAGAAGGTTTACCAAAGAGCTAAAGGGGTTTCGTCGCTAAAAGAACTGGCTGCGAAGGCAGAAGACGCATTAAATACACTGGGCAAGGTGGCCATGCACATGGGGAAAACCGCCATGTCTCCGGATGTGATGAAGGCGTTCTCATTTGCGTACCCATTTATGGAGGCTGCAGGGGATGTCATTATGTCCTGGATGTTATTATGGCGGGCATCCATTGCTGCTGAGATGCTGGGGAAAGATGCGCCAAAAAAGGATGTGCCATTCTATGAAGGCCAGTTAAAATCCGCTGATTTCTTTGTGAACATGGTTCTTCCTGTCACACTGGGAAAAATGAATGCCATTCTGTCAAACAGCGGCGCTGTTGTTGAAATCAGTGAAGCTTCTTTTGGAGGGTAGTTACAGATATAAAAAATAGTTATCCGATGGACAGGTGATATCTAAACACCCAGATATGCTTTTTTCACATTTTCATCTTTCAACAGGTCTGAGGTCTTGCCTTGAAGTTTCAGTTCGCCGTTTTCGATAACATATCCATATGACGCGAGCATCAGACCCAGGCGAGCGTTCTGCTCTACAAGAACGATGGTGGTTCCATGCTGGCTGATTTCTTTTATGATCTCCGCCAGATGCTGGCGCAGCAGGGGACTGAGGCCCAGGGAAGGTTCATCGAACAAAAGCACTTCAGGGTCAGCCATCAGTCCTCTGGCAATAGCGGCCATCTGCTGTTGGCCGCCGCTGAGCATTCGGCCTTTGGCATGGAGTTTGTCTTTCAGATCCGGAAAGAGGGTTAATACTTTCTCCATATTCTGTTTCATTTTCTGCCTGTCTTTTTGCAGGTAAGCGCCCAGTTTCAGATTTTCCTGAACTGTGAGAAGCGGCCACAACTTTCTGCCTTCTGGGACCTGAATAATTCCCATGGCAGCAATTTTTGGAGGTCTCAATCCGTTGATCTTCTTCCCTTTAAAAAAGATTTCTCCCTTTCCTTTTTTAACCTTAACCACGCCACAAATGGCATTTAAGGTAGTTGACTTTCCGGCGCCGTTGGCTCCCAGAATTGTGACAAAATCGCCTTTATTGACTGTTAAGGACAGATCCCTAACTGCCGGATTCTTATCATAATATACCCAGATATTCTTAAGTTCCAGCATTGATTATATCGTCTCCGTACCCAGGTAGGCTTCAATGACCTCCCGTTTGTTCATTACTTCTTTGGGTTTTCCTTCAGCAATCTTGATTCCGAAATTCAGGACTGCCACCCGCGTCGCCAGATCTAAGAGTACTTTCATATTATGCTCAATTAATATCACCGTGACGCCCGTTTCATTTATTTTTCTGATATTTTCAACAACAAACATGGCCTCTTCATGGTTCATGCCGGTTGTGGGTTCATCCAGGAGCAGAACCTTTGGCCCGGATGCCAAAGCGATGGCGATTCCCAGCATCCGTTGATAGCCGTGTGAAAGCCCGGAAGCAGGTAAAAAAGTGTCATTAAAAAGTTCGAGCATTTTCAACAGATCAAGAACCTTGCCCACGATTTTTTCATACTCATCTCTATACGCCTTGGTCCGTAAGAAAGACTGCAAGTTATTCGTTTTGTACTGCAAGTAGGCACTTACCATCACGCTTTCCAGTACCGTCGCCCCTTCAAAAAGAATATTGGATTGAAATGTTCTGGCAATACCCAGTGCAGCGATCTTATCGGGTCGCAGCCCGGATATTTTCCTGCCTTTAAAATAAATGCTTCCGCTGGTGGGACGATAGTAGCTCGTCATGACATTTATCAATGTGGATTTTCCGGAACCATTGGGGCCCACAATGCCCAGTACTTCTCCTTGGTTGACGCTGAGGTTGATATCCTCAATGGCGGACAGTCTGCCGAACTGCTTGGTGACATTAGTTAACTCCAAGAATGACATAGTAATTCTCTCCTTCATTCATCAATGGAAGGGATTTCATACCACTCAGGCTCGTTAAAAACCTTTCGCCAGAACTTCTTCCACAGATCAATGAGTCCGGTTCCCTTGGGTAGAAAAACCAGGACCAGCACAACGGCTCCGCCGAATAAAAGCGCATGAATACCATATACAGGCAAACGGGATAGATACACGCTTAACACCTTGAGCAACACCGCGCCAACTAGCGGACCGGCTACCAAAGAGCTTACACCGCCCACAATGCTCATGATCATAATCTGTATGGACTCCCATAAACCCAACATGTATGGCGTGATGATTTCGAGAAAATGGGCGTAAAAGGCGCCGGCAAATCCGGTAAATATTCCGGCCACTGTAAATGCAATCACCCGGTATTTCATCAAATAGATACCCTGATGCTCGGCAAGTATCTGGTTTGCAGCCAGGCTGAAAAATGTCCCCCCCAGGCGGCTCCGGTTAATCTGCCAGAATACCAACGAAGTAATAGCCACAAGAAGTATCATAAAATAATAGTATGGCACCACACTGGCATCAAAATTGATTTCAAAACTCCCCAATACTATCGGTTCTGGTGAAGGCGGTATCAATCCTCTCGCGCCATGGGTGATGCCTTCCAGATTTTGAGCGAGAATTCTTACGATTTCGCCAAAGGAAAGGGTAATAATGGAGAAATAGATATTGCCTACCCTTAAGACTACCGAACCAATAATCAAGGCGATGATTCCGGAAATCACACCCGCCATAAAGAAGCTCGGCCAGAACGACCATCCCATCTTCACTGTCAGGATGGCGGAAGCATAACCGCCAATGGCCATGAATGCTGCCTGTCCCATACTGAACTGACCGGTTCTTAGTATCATGGCAAATCCCATGGCTGCGATAACCCAAACCCCGCTGAGAATAATGATTGAAAGTGTATCCCGGCTGGTGCTGAAAACAGGAATGAATACAAGAATTGCAATCGGCACAGCGGCAACAATTCTGGGTATGGTCACTTTCCAGTCAATATATTTAATCATCATTTTAAAGAGGCTCCAAACAATCCCTGCGGACGAACCAGCAGAATAAGTATGACCAGTATGAAAAGTACCACCTCGGAAAAGTAGGATATTTTATAAGCGATAACGCTGTTTAAAAACCCCAGAATGAGCCCCCCCACGATGGCTCCGGTAAGACTGCCGATACCGCCAATGACAATGGCCAGCAAAGACATGATCATGGGGATGCGTCCCATAAAAGGATTCACAGGATAGATTGGCGCCATGATACTGCCGGCCATGGCCGCCATCGCGCATCCAATACCCATGACGATAACTGAAATCCGCTTGACACTGATACCATATAAATTCGCTGCCACCGGCTCCTGCGACACAGCTCTGATGGCAAGCCCTATCTTGGTGAGGTTCAATACAATGTACATGGCAACCATGACAATGACCGTAAAAATCACCACACCAATCTTTTGATAGCTTACGCTAAAAACACCTAAGTCTAATACCCCTGGATACACCATGCTCAGCCCCTTGTCCTGCATTCCAAAAAGCATGCTGGCGGCGCCTTCGAAAAAAAAGATAAGTGATATGGTTGCCACCCCCACATAGAGTGGCCCATAAATCGGGACATTCACCCGCTCGATAATCAGTTTTTCCACCAGCATGCCCAGTACTCCAACAGCAACCGCTGATATTAACAGACTGATCGGAAACGGTATTCCCGCTGCCGCTACTGCATAATAAACGACGATGCCGCCGAACATATAAAATTGGCCATGCGCCCAGTTCAAAATCCCGAGGATACTGAACACCAGCACCATGCCAAAGGCCATCGTCATATAAATACAGCTCTGGATGAGTCCATCCATCCATATTGCGGCAGGGGGCATACCGTTTCTCCTTCTCTTACCTTAAGTTGTTTTTATATATAACGTTTATGGCAGCGGTTTCATCGGATGTTCCGTAAACAAGACTTCTTTTTTCCCCTGGATCCTGGATAAAGCGCCGGGACTTCCAAACACCACCGGTGAACCGTATGTTTTTTCACCGGACATGGTAAACTTTCCAATGGTAGTATCAAAAGTGCCGCCGCGAATCGCTTCCATAATCTTATCCGGATCATCAATGGTGCCGGCTTTTTCCATAGCTTGAGCCAGAATCAGCAAGTGGTTCGGACCCCAGCCAATCCAGCCTGTATAGGTAAAGGGTTCACCCTGTTTTTTTGATACGATCTGCATGACGTCCTGGCACATCTTCACATACTTTGGATTTACTTTATTTTTTTTAAAATTCCAGATAGTATAATACTGTCCGATAAATCCCTGGGCTGCCTGATTTCCCGCTACCTCGATAATTATATTTGGATCAAGTATTCCTCCGGCGGTCCCAACCTTCCAATTTTTATATCCCATCTCCCAGCGCTGTCGGGTCATTAGCATGGCTGCTGTAATATCCCCGCCGCCATACAAAATATCGCACCCTTCTTCGGCAAACCGCGTAATGTAAGGCGCGAATGCGACCGTTCCTACTGGATACCATTCATGGTGCCACCGGATTCCCGCTTTATCCAGCTCTTGATGAACATAGTCCCAGCCAATGCCTTTACCTTGGGTCGAATCATAAATGCCAATTTTTTTGTATTTCGGGAACGCTTCAACCAGCGCGAAAACATCATTGATATATTGTTCATGGGATGGACAGGCAAAAACCGTGTATGGCATTGTCTTTGGATCATATATTCCTCCCGGAACAGCCTCATTGCCTGTTCGTGTTAAAAAAATCACTTTTGCCCGGTTGGCTACCTTTGATATAGAAGGAAAGTTCCATGACCAGTGCCCTGCGATGAACTTCACTTTGTCTTCATAAATTAACTTCTTGGCAGCTTCAGCCCCGCCTTCTGGTGTATTTTTATCATCAACCAAAATGATCTCGAAATGGTGGGTCTTTCCGTTGACTTTAAATCCGCCTTGTTTGTTAAACAACTCAACCCACGAATTATAAGCATCTATCCCTATCTGACCCCAGGGTGATGCTGGCCCGCTCAGTGGCCCTGGAAATCCTACCTTTACAATAACAGGCGTGTCAGGCGCCGCTGTTCCCTGTGCATGAGCCATGCAAAACATGCCAGATATTACAACCAAACTTGCTAAAACTGTGATCATCGTGTTCCATTTTTTCATGACATTTGTCCTCCTTCCTTAATTTAATATATATGAATTATTGACCATCCAACGGCATTTCATGAACAACACTATTCACAAAATCCAGAAAAATGAGTCGATTTCGTATCGGATCACCAATCCCTGTTATTAATTTGATCACCTCTTGTACTTCCCACGCAGCGATCACTGCCGGAGTACCTGCAGGTGTTCCCAGAAGGGTTTCCAGTCCAGTTGCAATTTTCAAACCGGAATGATCATATATCGCGTGCAGCCCTTTATCTTCCGGAAATACAGTCATCAGTTGCCCTGAAAAACCTGCAATTGCTCCGTGAACAAACGGAATGTTTAATCTGCTGCATGCCTTTGCTACAGACCGTCGGGTCACAACATTATCCAGCGCATCCACTACAACATCTGTGTCTTTAATAAATGCACCGATTGTTTTTGAATTGATCGTTTTATTAATGGGCGTAACCTTTACAGCAGCATTGATTTTTTTAATCCTTTGCGCTGCTTCCCTGGCTTTGGATTTTCCAAGATTCGTCTCCGTTGCTATTATCTGCCTGTTGAGATCAGTCTCCGCAAACCGGCTGCTGTCAATAATTACCAGATGCCCGACTCCCTGTCTTGCCAGGAGCTCTATGATTGTACCCCCCAGTCCGCCTGCTCCGCAAACGGCCACTTTTGAATGAAGCAGTTTGAGTTGACCGTCAATGCCAATGGTGCCGATGTTGCGCAGATACCGAACTGGAACAATCCCCAGCTCCAAACAGGCAATTTCGATGTTCAAAAGAGCTGTATGCGTTTTTGACGCGATATAATTAACCTTGGCAAGGTCAATTATCTGCGCCTTTTGTTTATCAGGCCCCACCCATGCCCTGCTGAGCCGATGAATCAATTTATCAGCAGCCTGCCGGTTCGTCATAAGCAACTATCAAGCAATGTTTTTGGGAATAACTATCGTTCAGTTGTTTCAGCCGCCCGCAACCAAAGGGATCAGATCGAGCCTGTCCCCCTTCTTAAAGATCGTATTATCTGAAGCAATTATTACTTTGCCATTGAGCAGAATGTTGCTGTTCTCCCACACGGACTCCTTCTTATTAACGCCCATGGATTGAAGTTTTTTTTCAAATAGAGGCCGATAATGGGTCTCAATATAATCTCTGGCTTCCTTTATGTTCATTACGTCTACACGTACTGTTTTCGCACCCAAAAAAAGCCGCCATGGTCCGATAAAGTTGATGTGAATTCTGGCCAAATTTATCCTGCCTTAATGGATGTGCGCACTATTTGGAACCAATAGAC
>JAABPS010000009.1 GCA_011391835.1 Desulfobacteraceae bacterium | reverse complement strand
TCACCCGTTTTCAAAAAGAAGACTTGGTTGGCTGCTGTGCCCAGACCGATGTAAAGGGCGACCGGATGAAACGCCCAGCCGATCAGGCAGATCCGGACCTCTATACAAGGGTTGTCGAAAAGAAAAAAGACGGCATTGTCGTGCGTGGATGCAAACTTCATATATCAGAAGCATCCGTGGCAGATGAAGTTTTGGTAGTTCCCACCCGCGCGCTGAGAGTTGAAGATAAGGACTATGCAGTGGCTTTTGCTGTCCCCGGCGACTGGGACGGACTGAAACAGGTTGTTACCATTCATAATCTTCGTGAACGAAAACATTTCCCCAGAGGATTTATGCCCGGCTCAACCGACTCCTATATGATCTTTGATGATATGTTTGTGCCATGGGAAAGAGTTTTCCTGTGTGGTGAATATCAGCACGGAGGCGCGTTGGCCCTCTTGTTTGCTCTCTTCCACCGGCACAGCTATTCAGGGTGTAAACCAGCGATAGGCGATGTGATGCTTGGCACAGCCGCCCTCGCCGCTGAGTATAACAACATTCATAAAACGTCCCATGTCAGAGATAAACTTTCCGAAATCATCAAAATCACTGAACTTGGATATGCGGCCGGATATACCGCTTCGGATCTGGGAAAACCGGAAGTTTATATGCCAGGTATCGGATTTATGCCTTACGGCCCTGGAAGCTATATCCCCAATTCAATCTATTGTAATGTAGGCCGTTGCCTCACCGGCGAAGCTGTATTTCATGAAGCTGAATTGCTCACGGATATATCAGGTGGTGTACCCGCAACATTCCCGTATGAAGGAGACTTCATCAATCCTGAAACAAAGGATCTGCTCAACAAATATTTGATGCGAAATCCCGATATCTCCGCCGAAAACCAGGCACAGTTTTGGCGATATGTAGGTGATATACTTTGTTCTGCAAGCGGTGGTATTCATCAGGTCGGAAGTTATCATGGTGGCGGTTCACCCATCATGGAAAGCATCGCTATTACTACTCAGTATGATATCGAAGAAAGAAAACAACTGGTCAAGCATCTGGCCGGAATAAAAGACTAATAATTACTTCGATCACAAGCTGTCATTGCGGGGATTGCAAAAAATCCCCGCAATGAGCCATAGTTCGTAAATACAATTTAATTTGCAATTCAAAAAGAAAGCAGAAGGGATGTAGCGCTAGATGAATTTTACCGACTTTCAGTATCTGATGAATGTTTCCCGTCAGGATTTCTGCCGTGAAGTATTCGATCAAAACAGGCAGACAATTCGTGTAAAAAAAGAAAAGACAGTTATTAAAAACCTTGACAAAATTTTTGGTGCAACACTTAAGATCAGCAACAGAAGAGGGTTTCAAACCATGAGCATGCGGGATCTCAGTCTGGAGACAGGTCTAAGCCTGGGAGCGCTTTACTCCTATTTTGCGAGTAAAGATGAGCTTCTTCAAATGCTCCAGCAGCAGGGCCGCACAATCACCAGCAGAGTGCTCGAAAAAGGGATTGAACATGAAACCCATCCATTGTCTAAATTACGAGCGTTTATTAAAACCTATCTGTATCTCTGCGAGACCATGTATGCGTGGTTTTACTTTTCATATATGGAAGCCAGAAACCTTAACAAGGCTGAACGGGAAAAAGCTTTATCCAGTGATCTGATGGTTGAAGAAAAACTCATCAACGTCCTCGAACAGGGGCAAATACAGGGGGTTTTTAAGCCCATTGATCATCGGCTGGCGGCAGGCACAATTAATGCCATGATTCAGGATTGGTATTTAAAACGATGGAAACATACAAAAATGAATGTTTCCGTTGATGAATATGCTGATTTTTTGCTTGACTTCATTGAAGCAAGTTATGTTTTGCAAAAACATTAACCCATGCAAGCGACTTTAAAAATTAACAAAGTTGTGCCAGTCCTGTTAAGCATAGAAGAATATCATGTCTGGAAATCTCATTTTTCTTGCAGGTCAAAATGCACTATCCATTATTAAGGAAGAGGGCCTTCAACCAGATAGAATAAAGGTGATTGCCGGTGCTGCCGGTGGTCCAAAGTGGCTGGTTCTCAGTCATCTTGATCGTGTTATATTTTCCCAATGGCTTGGTTCAAGAAAAAATCCCCTTTCCCTCATTGGCACATCCATTGGTTCGTGGCGCTTTGCTGCTGCCTCAACAGGACATCCCATGGAGTCTATTGAACAATTTCAATCCGCATATATTCATCAATCCTATCAGTCAAAACCCACTATGGAACAGGTTTCCCATACCAGCGCTGCCGTTCTGAACACATATCTGGGTGATAAGAAAGTCCATGATATCCTCAACCACCCGTATCTACGATTGAATATAATAACTGTCCGTTCAAAATGGCCCGTTGCAAGCGATAACAAGGCGCTCCTGGCCGCAGGACTGGCAGCAGCAGTCATTGCAAATAGTGTGTCCAGAAATTTATTGAAATGTTTCTTTGAAAGGGTACTATTCTACGACGCCAGATGCCAGCCGCCTCTTTTAGACACAGATAGATTCCCGACCAGAAAAACCCCCTTGAACGCAATGAACTTAAAATATGCACTGCTGGCATCTGGCTCAATCCCTCTTGTCATGTCAGGCATAAAGAACATCCCGCACGCCCCTGAAGGCATGTACCGTGATGGAGGGCTATTGGATTACCATCTCGATATTTCATTCACCAAAGATGATGGAATCGTTCTTTTCCCACATTACATGAATCGAATTATCCCCGGCTGGATGGACAAAAAGTTTGCCGGGAGAAAACCGTCCCGGCGGAATATGGATAATGTGCTGCTTGTTTCTCCTTCCAGTAGATTTATAGAAAGTTTACCCTGTAAAAAAATTCCGGATAGAAACGATTTTTATCTCTTCAAGGGAAGACAGGCTGATAGAATTTCTTGCTGGAACTCGGTAGTCGAGCGAAGCAGACAACTGGGTGAGGAATTTTTTGATGCTGTGCAAACAGGCAAGATCCAAAAACTGATAAAGCCAATGAAAAACGTCAAGTAACGAGTAAACAGTTAAAAGCAAAAAATACGGTTGTTTTTTTACAAGTTAATATTCACTCGTCACTATTTACTATTCACCTTTTTGCTATTTCCACTTGCTATCCTTTCACAGACATACTTATTTATTTTCTATAATCGGCCGTTTTATCGATAATACCAAAAAGAAGGCAATAATATCCAATATAATGAAAATGATATATGCCGTATCATAAGAACCGGTTCGATCAAAGCTCTGACCGGCAATGATAAACCCGCCCAGCTCAATTATAAAAAAAACGGAAATAAATCTGGCTACAGCAGGAAAAGATATTCTTCCAAATATATCAGCGATGAGGATTGGAAATGTTGACATTAACCCGCCCATGGCAAAACCAAATAATATAATAAAGATACTGATAGCTGTCATTGACCCGTGAATAAGGCCAAGCGAGAGCCCTATACAATTCGCCCCGAAAAGTATAATAACTACTTTTTTGGGGCTGTACCGGTCACACAGTATTCCCCATACATATTTGCCAATAGCACCGATAAGAGCAGTGCACGCCATCATCCCCATTGCCGTCATGTCCGTAAACCCAATATCTGAAAACCGCGGCTTTAATTGACTCATTACCGACGAGACCCCAGCCAGGACCAGCGGAAACGCAAAACCGATTTTCCAGAACGCACCGGTTTTTATCAACCTGGATAGCTTCCATATGGAAAACTCTCCACTGCCGGAAAATCCAAGCTTTCCTTTGATATCTGTCTGATCTTTTTTCAGATCAAAGGCAGTATCTTTCATGGATATCTCCAAATCAGCGCCCAGATCCGCCCCGTCTGGCGCCATACCATAATGCTCAGGCCAATCCCGTATCACCAGCCATGCAACAGGTCCAAAACATAGAATAATTATTCCAATCCAGAAAGAGGCACTGACCATGCCACTTTTCAGGATAAGGATCATTGCCACAAATGGTAATATGGCACCTGACAAGGAAATTCCCGAACTGGCAAATCCAATGGCGCGGCCTCTTTTTTTAACAAACCAGTTGTTTACTGCTGTCCCAGCTACAATTCCGCCATAGGCACCATTTCCTAAAGTAAGACAAGCGCTTAACAGGTAAAAATAAAATAATTCCTGGGCCCGGAAAAGAAGAATAAAGGAAATCCCGGCAACCGTGGAGCCAAATATCATCAGCTTCCTTGCACCAACGCGCATCACCAAAGTTCCGAAAATAATCTGGCCCAGCAGCATAAAGGCCATCCCAATGGTTAAGGCCAAATTCACATCCGTACGCGTCCATCCCCGGGTGTCACAAAGAGGTTCCATAAAAGCATTAAATGCATAAAACCCCGTACCTACGGACAGAAAATTTGCAATAAATGCAATCGCAACAATGAACCACCCATAAAAGATGCCGCTTTTATTGTTTCCCGTCATTAGTTGTCACCTATCTATTGTTTCATTTTCTTCACTATAATTTTGTTCGACATATCGTTTACAGCGATCTGTATCTATCGGAAACATTAGCTAAACTCCTTACCTGCGCATCGTCAATGCAGCAAGGATGCGCACTCCCTTGTCGATCTCATCAACCACAGGAACACCAATACGTTCAAGCCCCTGAGCAATTTCATTTTCTTCCTCTGAAAAACCAATAGACCATACAACCATCGGTTTATTATACTTTCTTAGTATCGCTGCCACCTGATCATAATCAATGAGCAGTTCATCTGAAGGCAGCACAATGAGATGAGCATATACCGCATCAACGTCAGGATCAGCCATTACTGCTTCCAGAGCGTGAAGAAGGGCTTTTGATCTTCCGTTTTTTTCCATGGCCGGATAAAGGTCCACAGGATTGAATGGATCCATCCATGCTGGAAATACTTCTTTTAGGCGGTTTGTCGTAACATCATTAAACTGGGTAAGGGTCATCCCATAATCCCCAACAGCGTCTGAAGCAAGAACGCCCGCTCCTCCGGAAAAAGCCAGTATTGCAATGTTCGAGACTTTTTTCTTATGAGCTATGGATAAACCCATACTGCGCGCCACATGCATCAGCTCATTTAGCCCATTTACACGAATCACGCCTGCCTGGTGAAGCGCGGCATGTATCACCTGGTCATTTTGTGCAAGACTTGCTGTGTGGGACATAGCTGCTGCTGCCCCTGAAAGCGTTCTCCCGCTTTTAAGGACGATGATCGGTTTATTGGCGGATGAACACAGCTCATAAAACCGCCGTCCCTGGTCAATCGATTCCAGATACATGGCGATAACCCCTGTCTGCTCATCCGCAATCAAATATTCAAGAATATCATTTTCATTCACATCCATTTTATTGCCAATGGAACAAATTTTTGAAAGTCCAAAGGGCCTTCTGCTTAAAATATGCATTAAAAAGCCCGCTGAAAGCATTCCGCTTTGAACGATAAGAGACACAGGGCCTTCAAACAACTTTCCCTGCCATAGTTCATGAATCATAAAGGACAACACTTTCATTCGGTTCACATTGATCAGGCCCATGCAATTCGGCCCCCACAATCTCATGTTATTGCGGCGTGCAATTTCCAGACAACGGTTGTTAATCTTATGACCTTCTGAGCCTGCTTCGGAAAATCCGCCCGACTCAATGATCACCCGGCGAATACCTTTTTGTGCGCACTGTTCAAGGACGTCCGGCACGCCTTTTGCTGGAATAAAAACAACTGCTAAATCAATAGGTTTTGGTACTTCTCCGATTCTGGAATAGCATCGTTTATCGCCAATTCGATCCGTCGCGGGATTCACCGGATAAAACGTATCTCCAAAGGTTTGATTTAAGTTAAGAAAAAGATGATGGCCTGGACGACCCGGTTGGGACGAAGCGCCAATCAATGCCACTGTCTCTGGTTCAAAAAACAGTTTCAATTGTTCGTTCCTCAAAATGCAAAAAGGTTATAAAGCAATTAAACCCCGCCAAGGTAGGAGGGGCTTAATCATAAGGTCACGGATGAGACACTATATCATTCACCAACTATACTCATGAACAAAGAATGTATCCATTTGCTTTTCAAATAACTGCCTATCGATTTGCTTTTCTATACCCAAGCTGATCCATTGCGATAATCTGCTTGCACACATTGGCCGAACCTTCAACCATCACATACGTAGGTATATCGCGATAATATCGCGCAAGGGGATATTCAGTGGAATATCCATAGGCGCCCATTATTCTCATGGCATAATTCGCGCACTTCATTGCCACCTCGCCGGCAAAATATTTTGCCTGAGCAACATCCAGTCCATTGTTAAGATTTCCCTGGTCCTTTTCCAGCGCGCCCCGGTAAACCAATAACCGTGCGGCCTCTATTTC
>JAABPS010000008.1 GCA_011391835.1 Desulfobacteraceae bacterium | reverse complement strand
CTATTTCAGCTGACATTTGGGCAATCATATCCTGGTTCATTTGGAACTTGCCGATAGGCTGGCCGAATTGTTCTCTTTCATTACAATATTTTGTGGCTATTTCAAGGCACGCCTGGGCGCATCCGACTGCACCGGCAGCCGCAGATATTCTGGTATTGTTTAATGAACTGAAAACAATTTTTGCGCCATCCCCCGGTTTCCCCAGAATATTTCCCTTAGGAACCTTGGTGTTATTAAAAAATATTTCACCTGTTGGAGATGAATGCGAACCCAGCTTACCTAAATCGGACGTGGAAATGCCATTTGAGTTTTTCAGCTCCACGATGAACGCACTAAATCCCTTGCTTTTTTGCGAACGATCCGTGTACGCGTAAACAATCATCACATCTGCCTGATGGGCATTTGATATCCACGTTTTTGATCCATTTAAAAGCCAGTGATCTCCTTTGTCTTCTGCTTCAGTCTCTGCACCAAGGACATCCGAACCAGCATTGGGCTCCGTAATGGCAAATCCGCCAAGATATTCCGCACTGCATAATTTGGGAATATATTTCTTTTTTGCTTCCTCTGATCCATAGAGATAAATCGTATAGGCACAGCCAAGGTTTAGCAAATTTACTTGTACCCGAAGAGAGCTGGAAGCTCTGGCGATCTCTTCTGTAATGATCACCGACTCTAAAAATCCCATACCCTCTCCGCCGTATTCCTCGGGTATGCCTGAACCAAAAAAGCCCAGTTCACCCATCGGCTTAATGACTTCTTTTATAGGCAAATAATGATTTGCATCCCATTCATCAGCAAAAGGGGCAATCTTCTTTTCAGCAAATTCTCTCACCGCTTTTTTAAGCATCTCTTGCTCTTTTGTTAATCGAAAATCCATAGTGATATTTCCTTTCAAAATATTTTAGTATTTAATTTTAGATAACGATAAAAGTATTTTTAACGACTCTGAAATATGCCGTAGCATATCTTCCCTATCTATTTCCTTTCCAAAACAGCAGCGATGCCAAGACCGCCGCCGCCGCAGATGCATTCCAGTCCATATCTCCTGTTACTTCTTTTCATTTCATGCAGCAAGGTTACAAGGACACGAGTGCCAGTACAGGCAATAGGATGTCCCAGAGATATACCTGAACCATTTACATTGATCTTTTTATAATCATCCGGGTTAACGCCCATATCTTGAAGATCTGCCAGAACCTGTGCAGCAAACGCCTCTTGGATTTCGATTAAATCGATCTGATCGATGGTCATATTCGCCATCTTCAAGGCCTTTGCAACTGCAACTGGAACTGTTTTATGTGCTCGCCGCGGATCTTCACCGGCCACAGCACATGACTTCAGGCTTGCAAGCGGCTTAATCCCCATATCTGCCGCCTTATCACTGGACATCACCACAACCGCTGCCGCACCGTCATTCTCAGTCGATGAATTTCCGGCTGTACAAACACCTCCCATCACCGGTTTGAGCTTTGCAAGTTTTTCAATGGTTGTATCTGCCCTGGGGTTTTCGTCCCGGTCAAAGATAATTGGATCGCCCTTCCCTTGTGGTATTTTTACGGGAATGATTTCATCTTTAAACTTTCCAGACGCAATAGCTGCGCATGCCTTTTGATGACTTTCATACGACCATGTATCACACGATTCCCGTGAAATATGCTCCTCCTTGGCAGCTGTTTCAGCCCATGACATCATCGACGGAATAATTCCATATCGTTCCGCTGGCTGTGACATGACTCTCGCCCGCTGAATCCGATCATAAAATGGCAACCCCCATATCGACAAATCGCCATGCCCCCGTGGCATTCCCTTGCTCCCGCCAATCCCCCATTTTATATCTCCGGGAAGATAAAATTCGGCACGGCTCATACTCTCAACACCCCCGGCAACAATAATATCCGCCTCGCCGGATCGGATAAGCGCTGACGCCAAACGAACCACATCCAGACCCGTGCAGCAGCGTCTGTCAATTGTCACGCCGGGAATAGACTCCGGCCATCCCGCTTTGAGCAGCGCCATTCTGGCAATATTAACGTATTCTCCATTTGGATACGACTGGCCCATAATGACTTCATCTATCTGGCCCGGTTCCATATTTACTTTTGCAAGCACTTCATTTAACACCAGCGCCGCAAGGTCATATGCTTCAACGGACTTCAATTCGCCCATGTATCGGCCAACAGGCGTTCTGACTGCGCTGACAATAACTGTCTCTTTCATTAGCGATTCTCCTTTATTCCGGCGCTCTTTCTTAAAATGCGCTGTCTGGCATTTCAGCTATTTCCCTCTCTGTTCGCAGGCATGTTTCAATTTTCGCAAGCACATGAGGTATTGTTATATCTGTAAAAAATGTCGCCTGGTTTATTTTCCCAGTGTAAAAATCATTTTCCCCGGCTTTTTCTACTGCCGCGTAAGCAATACGCGCCATGTCTAATAGTCGCCATATCATGATCGTCTCACTAAACGCAAGCAGGGCCGGATATGTATACGAAGCCCACTGCAGAGGATCTGATTTCATCCTGTTTTTCATTTCGTCTGCCATAGCACACAGACGATCTTTCACCCGGATCAATTCATGTATTTGTTTACCAAGCTGCGGATGCGACGTGTTGCTGTTACAAAACTTTTCAATCTCTTTTTTAAAGGCCAAAAACGGTGCACCCTGATTTATCTGCATTTTGCGGCCCATCAAATCCATGGCTTGAATACCGTTGGTGCCTTCATACAGCGACATGATCTTCACATCTCTGAGATACTGCTCTAACGGATAATCTTTGCAATACCCATACCCGCCAAGGCACTGAACCGCGGTTTCACACACCCGAAAACCCATATCCGAACAATAGGCTTTGATAATCGGTGTCATGAAATTTATCAAATTCTCATAATGGGCCTTTTCTTCTCCTTCCGGAAGTTCCTCTGCCAGATCAGACCAAAATGCTCCTGTATATATCATTGAACGCATTCCATCCACCATAGACTTCATCCACAACAGCATTCGCCGAATATCCGGATGATCGATAATAGGAACATTTCCCTGTTTTCTGCCGGCAACGTCTTTCCCTTGTATGCGTTCTTTGGTATATGCCAGCGCATTTAAATACGCGGTGCTGGCAAGCGTCATCCCGCATACGCCGGTATTTATTCTTGCCATATTGATCATCCGAAACATATGGGCCAGCCCTTTATTTTCTACTCCGCACAGGTAGCCGATACATCCGTCATGGGATCCAAAGTTCAATACACACGTAGGAGAAGAGTGAAGACCCATTTTCTCTTCAATGCTGCTGCAACTGACATCATTGGGTTCACCCAGCGAACCATCAGGCAGAACCCTGATCTTTGGTGCAATAAATAATGAAATTCCGTCAACACCCTCCGGCGCACCATCAATACGCGCAAGAACAAGGTGAATGATATTGTCTGTCAAGTCATGTTCACCCCAGGAAATAAATACTTTTGAACCCTTTATCCGGAAATGATCCCCTTCACGAAACGCTGTTGTCTGGATGGTTGCCAGATTTGAACCTGAATCTGCTTCCGTCAGACACATGGTGCCGGACCATTTGCCGTCAAACATTTTCGGCACATAGATTTTCTTTAACTCTTCTTTGGCAAAATGCTCCACAAGATGTGCAGCGCCATGCGTCAGGCTCGGCGCCATATTAAACGGCTGACACGCACCATACATAAAATCGTTAATAACAATTCTCATCATGTGAGGGAATCCCTGCCCACCATATTCCGTATCTCTGGCTGCGGCTATCCATCCATCTTGTCCATACTGTGTGAAAGCCTTTTTAAACTCCGGAGGGCATTTTACCTTTCCATTATTGAACTGAAGCCCCTGTGTTTCGCCTATTTCCTGTAACGGGTCTATGACTCCCTTTGCAAAATTGATCGCTTCAGTCACCAGCATATCCAGCGTCTTTTCATCAATACTTTCATAACGCTTTAAGTTGCACAATGACCCATAGTTTAGCTGATCCTTTAAAATAAAAAAAATGTCTCTCTGATTCACCTTAAAATGACCCATCTATCTTCTCCTAATATGCCATTATAACCTTTTATTTTATATTGTTACCACGAATGTCAATCTAAAAATTTCAAAACAAATAATCAAGCGATTTCTTAAAACACCTGTTCATCTCGTTTTAATCGATTGTTTACAGCAAAGGATTAACACGCCTCAGCACGTGCTAATGATATGGTGGGCAAACAGAAGTAGCTGTTTATCTAAAAACAGCAAAAAATATATGACTAAAGGCCTAAATAGGTTTTTCGGAGGCCCTCATCTTTTAGAAGTTCTTCTCCTGCACCTTCTGCAATAATCTTTCCTGACGATAAGACATAATTGCGTGTTGCCATCTTAAAAACGCTGTCAACCTCTTGCTCCACAAGCAAAATGGTAATGCCCAACTCGCGTATTTTTGATATCTTTTCGAATACTTCTGATCTTAAAATGGGAGCCAGACCCGTTGAAGGTTCATCAATGCAAAGCAGTTTCGGCTTATACATTAAGGCCCGCCCAATAGCGAGCATCTGTTGCTCGCCCCCGGAGAGGGTCCCGGATATCTGTTTAGACCGCTCCTTGAGCCTGGGAAACAATTCATACACCTGATCAATATGTCCCTGAACTTCCTTTTTATCTTTCACCAGGTAAGCACCTGCGTAAAGGTTCTCAAGAACAGTCAATTCCCTAAAAGGCCTTCTTCGTTCAGGGCAATGGATCAGACCTCTTTCCACAATTTGATGCGCTGGAACATCGTCTATCCTTTCACCTTCAAACATTACCTTTCCCCTAAAGGTAATATCTCCGCCAATGGTACCGCGCAGCACCTTCTTTTCCCAAGATACAATACCGGTAATGGCTCTAAGAAGCGTTGATTTGCCCGCACCATTGGGTCCCACCAGGCTAACCAATTCTCCAGCGTTTACATGGAAACTCAAATCATTAATAATCATTGCCTTGTCAAAGCAGACCGTAATATTGGAAACTTCTAGCATCAATTTTATTTATCTCCTTTGCCCAGATACGATTCAATAACTTTTTTATTTTTTGCCACTTCCTCCGGAGCTCCATCAGCAATAATCTCGCCATAATTCAGAACGATAATCCGATCAACAATTTTCATTAACTGTTTCAGCTTATGCTCTACAATAATCATGGCAGGCCCTTCACTGTGCAGCCGGCCGAACCGCCCCCCTTTGTGAAGTCTTTTAATCGAATTGGCCATGAGATCCGTCTCCGCAGGACTCAAGCCACCAAAAGGTTCATCTAAAAGAAGTAATTCCGGTTCCGTTGCTACAGCACGAGCTACTTCCAGCCGTTTCAGATCACCTTGAGACAACGTCGACGCTTTTTCCCGAGCCATATCAGAAATGCCTGCAAATTCCAATGCATCCATGGCTTTTGCTTCAATCCTCTTCACCCACTCCCCTCTTTTCATTGCGCGAGGGCACAGGCAGGCTACCATAACATTGGCGATAATCGGTAAATGGCGAAAAGGTCTCATGTTTTGAAATGTGCCGGCGATACCCAGGTTAATAATATCCCAGGTTTTCTTCCCGTTTATCTTTTTCCCTTTGAAGTGAATGGTTCCGCTATCAGACTTAAGTATCCCCAGAATCATCCTTAACAAGGTCGTCTTCCCTGCACCATTTGGGCCGATAAGGCCGACAATCTCATCACGGCGAACGTTGAAACTGGCGTTATTGATCGCTTTAAGCCCACCGAAACCCTTATCCAGATCTTTTACCTCTAAAAAGTTCAAACTCATATTAGGCTTCCTCCGCCTCTTCTCTCAGTTCACGCCTTGACACCTTGCCCACATCCGTTTTCGGAAGTTCTCCCCTGAATTCTATTATTTTAGGTACTTTATAGTGTGCCATATTTTGTTTGCAAAACTCGGCTATTTCTTCCTCAGATACCTTGCCTCTGGCCTCACCTTGCAGAACAACATACGCCTTTATAATCTGACCGACTTTTGGATCAGGCACTCCTACCACACCTGCGGCTTTTATTTGAGGATGTTTATACAATACTTCTTCAACATGCCGGGCGAATACAGAGTATCCTTTGTATTTAATAAGGTCTCTCTTTCGGTCAATAAAATAGAAATATCCTTCTTCATCCATTTTTACCAGGTCGCCAGTTCTGAGCCACTTTTTACCTTCCAGTTCAATAATCGATTCATCGGTCTCTTTGGGCCGCTTCCAGTAACCCAGCATGATGTTCGGACCGCTGACAATCAATTCGCCTTCTTCACCAACCGGTTTAAATTCGGTTCCATGAACATCAATAATCGCAGCATCAACATTAGGAATAGGAATTCCAAAAGAACTGATTTTGGGTCTGCTGTACGGGCTGGTATGGCTGACTGAGGTCGTTTCTGTCATCCCATAACCTTCCAGTATCCGGGTCCCAGTGCGGCGCTCCCAGTCATAAACCGTTTTCTCATGAAGGGTATCCGCACCGCATACGACAATTTTAAGTGATTTCCAATCTACCCGGTTGGTTTTGTCATATTCTTTTAAACCCTCAAAAAGCATGGGAACGCCTGTAAAAGCAGAAACCTTGTAGCGATCCATGGCTGTTAAAATATCATCCACATCCGGTGTCGTGAACAGAACAAGCGTATTGCCCTGGGTTAAGGTACCTACCATAACAACGATTTGGCCATAAATGTGGAAAAATCCCAAAAAGCCTATACCGGTCTCTTTGCCTTCTTCCATAAACGGCCATGTTGCCCGGGTTTGAGTCTGAACCGCAACAACATTATAGTGTGTGATAACAGCCGCCTTTGGAAGACCGGTCGTACCGCCTGAGTATTGTAATGCAACAATATCTTTTTTGGGGTCAATCTTTACATCCGGTGCCTTAGCCGGATATTTTCTGAGCAATTGATTGAACTGATGAATTCCCTTCTGCTCCATATACTTTGGAGTGGGCACTTTCATCCCTTGATATGCTTTACCCATAACACTTTTTCCGAACATTTTTTTAAACGCGGGCAGATAATCACCAATATTGGTTAGAATGACATTATTAAATTTTACCCCTGTTTGTTCAACATTATCATAAAGAATATCTTCGCAAACAAGCGTCTTGGCTTCACTGTCTTCGATTTGGTGTTTTACTTCAATACTGGTATACACCGGGCTGATGGGGGTAACCTTTGCACCCGCCTTCAAGGCACCAAAATACGTAATAACAAACTGCGGACAATTTAAAAGATACATTGCCACGGTATCCCCTTTTTTAACACCTAAATCAAACAGTGCCGCGGCAAAGCGATCCGTCAGTTCTTTTAATTTTTTATAACTGATTTTCTTGCCGTAAAATATAAGGGCTGTATTATTACTATATTTATCCGCCATCTCGTCAAATAGTTGCGGTACAGAAATATCAGGGATATCCACCTGATGTGGGACATCCTCTGGATAATATTTCAACCAGGGTTTTGATAAATACGCTTCTTTAGCTCCCATTTGTTATCCTCACACGGTTTAAATTCAATTTATAGTTAACTATTTGTACTAATGCAAATCCGCAGTACAAATACGACATGTTTGCCTTCTGGAAATATTTCTGACTTTACACCTGGGGCATTGTGTTTCAACCTTATCCCGAAGCCACGGCAAGAGGCCATCAGGCATAAACAGAAGAATCATCAATATGAAAAACGCAAAAATAAACATTCGTGTATTTGGCAGTATCTCGACGAATTTCACCAAAAACTTTCCAAGCAAATCCGGCATGATGCTTAAAATTTGATCCGGAATTCTTACATGCTCGAGGAATCTGAGAAATTCAAGAAGCGGTATAAGGACGAAAACTGCACCAACAGGTCCATAAATAGTTGCAATACCGCCAAATATCGCGTAAATAACAACCAGAAACGATGTGTTTACTTCCAGCGTTGAAGGCCCTGCAACTCTCATATAGTGAGCGTAAAGTCCTCCGGAAATACCCGCAAAAAAACCGCTCAGCGAAAAGGCCAGCAGCTTGTAACGTGTGGTATTCACGCCCGACGTCCTTACCGCGATTTCATCTTCCCGAACAGCATGTAAAATAATTCCAATATTTGAGTCGGTAATCTTCCACATCACTGTAACCAGAACAAGCATCGTTATCGTAACAATATAATAATTTCCGATATATGAATCGGCCAAGCGGGATAAGCCTGACACACCCAGTTCCCCGCCTGTAAAGCCAGGAAAGGCAAAAATCATTCCTACTAAGATGATAGGAAATGACAATGTGGTAAGCGCAAGATAGGTTCCTCTTAACCTTAAGCAGGGAATACCAATAATCAACCCGGCCATAACTGCCGCAACGGCGCCTAATGGGATACTGGCTATCGGCGGAATTTTCAGGTTAAGATTCAGCATCGCAGAGGTATATGCCCCTACACCGAAAAAAAGCGCATGCCCGAAATTCATTTGTCCTGTAAAGCCGGACAAAAGATCCCAGCTCGCTGCCAGGATGGCAAAAATGCTGGCCAGTACGATGACCCGATAATAGTAGGGGTCTGGAAAAATGATTGGAAACAGAATGATAAATAAAAAGAACAGCATAACAGCTACCCTGCTCGGGAGAACAAGGACTTCGCTTCTAAAAATTTTAATAAGCTTTCGCAAATAAAAAATGAGTGATCCCATATTATCTCTCTTCCTCAAAGTAAACACCATAAAGGCCTTCAGGACGTATCACCAGTACCAGAACCATAATAAACAGGGCAACTGAAACCTTCAGGTACGCGCCTCCGGGCAAAAGAAAAACAACGAGCGCCTCTGTGAATCCAAGAATATACGCTCCCACAAAACTTCCCTTAAGACTGCCCATACCGCCCAGTACGACTGCGGCCATCATCATAACCAACGGATGCAGCCACATGAAAGGATTTAAAACAGTCAGCGGAACAACAACGGCGCCGGTAAAAGCGGCAAGGGCCACTGAAACCCCCATGGTGATGACAGCTATTTTCCCCTCATCCATTCCCATCAGGTTTGCGACCTCTCTGTCTTGAGCAGTGGAGCGAATGGCCAGACCGGTTCGTGTTTTTGAAAGCCATGTCCAGACAGCTCCAAGCGTAACAACCGCAATGATAATTGTCAGCAGCTGCTGCCACATGATCTTAACTCCCATGATCGCCAAATATCCCTTTATTAACGGCTGTACACTCAAATAATGCCCCCCAAACCCCAATAGCATCGACTCTTGAAAGACCATTGCCAATGCGATGGTAGCAATTAAGACGGCGGCCTCCCGTTCTCGTATGGGTTCAATTAAAAACTTGTAGCAGATAATGCCAAGAAAAGTTATTACGATGATAGCAATGATCATCGCAACGATAGGGTGGATACCCATCTTGTACGTCGCTGAATAAATAACATATGCAGCAAGCATATAAAAAGCTGTATGAGCGATATTGACTATTCGTGCCACGCCAAAAATTAGTGAAAACCCAAGCGCCAGGATAGCGTAAGTACTTCCACTGATCAGGCCGCTTATAATAATATCGAGTACTTTAATATCATGTATCATAAAACCTCAATAAAATATGTATCAACCAGTTTAAATATGCCAATTCCCATCATAAATTTCTGACTGGAAATTATATCCATTCAAAAAAAGGATTATAAATTGAAATTTTTTCCGGATTTCTTGAATTAAAGGATTTCATAAAATCCCCGCCTCTAAACTAGTGAGAAGAGGCGGGGATTGGTTTTATATAATTACAAGAACCACTTGAAACGCTGACTATTTTTTATATTTATCAATCAAAGCCTGTGGAATTTTAATGGGAGCCATTCCTTTATACGTAACTGGTTCTGCGCCTTCTTCGGCTACCCAGTCATTCGGCCAGACGCCTAAAAATTCACCATTTTGCCACTGGCAACCCAAGCTTGTCAGATAGCCCGGACCCCATTTTAAATCATGATCCGGTTCATAGGCTATTTTCCCTGAGGGAACCAAGTATTCCATTACTTCCAGTGTGGCTACTACTGCATCGGATTCGATTGTTTCCGCTTTTTCGATTGCCGGAATCAAACCGTATTTGATTGCAGAATATGTATCTGCTGTATATACAGGCATTAAACCGTATCGTTTCTGATACGTATCCAGATAAGGTCCGGTCAGTTCATTCTGCCGAATATTTTTGGCGTACGTATTCATGGTAAATACACCCTCACTCATGCCGCCTGTGGCTTCATGAAAGGTCTCTTTTTGTGCTTCCACATTGATCCCAACCATAAATGCCGGTATCTTCAGTTCATTGGCTTGTTTGGCGAATGTAACGCCGACAGATGCTGAAAAAGCGGTAAAAATAATATCCGCTCCTGCGCTCTGAATGGCAGATAGTTCTGCTGTCACATCTGTTGCAGTTTGTGAAGGCTGCCATACACCCACAACGTCCATACCCATTTTAGGAACGACAACTTTCGCAGCTGCCAGGATCTTATCCACCCATGCCTGTTTTTCCATAACAATGGCGACTTTTGGCTTCTCAATGCCGAGCTCTTTTTTCAGAACACCCGCCACCGTTGCCAGATGAATAAAACATGTTTTTCCCAGCAACGAGGACTTGAAAGGTGTTCCACGGAACCAGTATTTATATCTATCGTAATCAGCAGCCACTCTTCCGCACAATTGATCATCCGCCGCGCCGCATCCGATAAATATTTTTTTGTTGTCCATGGCAATATCCTGCATAGCCAAAACCGCTTCGGTTCTAAAACCACCAACAATGAAATCCACTTTGTCGGACGTACAGAGTTTTTCCATGGCATTCGTTGCATCGGTCATGCTCAGAAATTCATTGGAATCTGCTTTTACCAGTTCGATCTTCATCCTTTTGCCGCCGACTTTAATGCCGCCGTCTTTGTTGATCTCCTCAGCAGCCATCACCGCGCCATTCCAATGTCCCTCGCCCTGGGTAAAACTCATGGGCCCGATGACGCCAATCTTAATGGCCTCTGTCGGCTCCTTCGCACAGCCGCTAAATATCAGCAGGCTGGCCACAAACATAATGCTTAAAACTACCGCAATCCTCTTCATGACACTCCCTCCTTCTAATTGTTTAGTTATTATGGAAAAAGTTGACGGATTTATTCCTGCGTCTTTAGCACAGGTACATTTGCCGCAGCCCTAATCGTGCCTAAATTTAGCTTGGAAAATATGAAGATCAATATCGAATGAAAATTAAAATAGCAATAGTTTTCTTTATCTTGAGTATTGCGTAAATGTCATACATTTGATAATCTGCTAAGTCAAGGGAAAAAAGAGGTGTAAATGATCATATATGCGGCAGCTGATATCCACGGCAACACCAAGCGAATATCGCTTATCGCAGATAATGTAAAGGCCTTGAAACCCGATATTTTAGTTATCGCTGGCGATATAACCAATTATACCAATGCTGCTTCAGTCATCCATCAGCTAAATAACATGCCAATCCCCGTGCTTGCAGTCCGGGGAAATACCGATCTGCCACGAGTCGAAAACCTTCTTGATACATCTCCGAACATAGATTCACTGCACTTAAAGCAGATATCCATAAACGGCATCTGTTTCACGGGTATTGCCGGAACCCTCCCGGTTCCTTTCAGTTCCAGAATCTGTTTTAAGGAAAAACGGGCATTAACTAAACTCGAACCGATTATAAACAGCTCATCCGTCCTTGTATTTCATACACCGCCGCGATGGGCTCAGGATGAAGTCATGGGCAAATTTTCTGCAGGTTCAAGAAACCTGTATAAATTTGTTCGAAAACATCAGCCGGACTTGGTGATCTGTGGACATATACATGAAAGTGCAGGCATCACTTCCATCGGGAAAACTATTGTTGTCAATTGCAGCATCAGCAGATCGTGTTCTGGAGCGATTATTGAATACCAAAATGGCATGAAACCCAGAGTTGAAATAATCAAAAAAACAGACATATCGTGAAATCCCCGGGCAGTTTCTTTTATTGAATATCCTGTTGAGAAAATCTCCATTGCCTGATACGAATAAAGAAACATTAAACACCTTTATTTAAGGAGAAGAGACATGACCGAAAAAACAATGTACCAGCAGCTATCCGAAGCCATCGGAGCAGGCGATTCAGTCATTATTCCTGAAATTATTAAACTTCTCGCTGATAAAAACGAGGCAAAAATTCTGCTTGCAGCCTCACCGCCCGCAACCATTGAAGAACTTGCTGAAAAAACAGGCCTTCCGAAAAAGGATGTTGAGCCAATGGCCGGCGCTTTGTTCAAAAAGGGCCTTATATTTAAATCAATAAAAGAAGGGATCGCCCGATATTATCGCGTTCGGCATATATTACAGTTCCATGATGCCACCATACTGGCTGAAGGCATGCCGCCGGAATTTTTTGATCTATGGAGAAAATACAATAAAACAGAGTTTAAACAGCACCATAAAGCCATCGAATCTTTTCTTGATAAATCGGCTGTAAGGGTGATCCCCGTGAATATCGCCATTCAGCCCGATACCCGTATTGCTCCGTTTGATGATGTAAAAGAAATCGTCAATGAAGCAAGGAGCCTGGCTGTTGCCAAGTGCACCTGCCGCGTGATTGAAGGGGGCTGCGGAAAGCCTGTCGAAGTATGCATCCAGATCAATAAGGCCGCTGATTACGCCCTTGAACGGGGCACAGGCAGAAAGCTCAGCAAAGAAGAAGCCATTGAAATGCTGAAGATGTGTGAGGAGGAAGGCCTGGTTCATACAGTGATGAATACCAAGGCGCTGGGACATGTGATCTGCAACTGCTGCGATGA
>JAABPS010000088.1 GCA_011391835.1 Desulfobacteraceae bacterium | reverse complement strand
ACTCCATAAGCTGACGGTTTCACCTGCCAGATCTGCTTCTGTGCATTTCAATGCAGTTCTTATGGAAAGATTATAAAAATATCGCTTGATAAAATCAGCATTATCCATGGCAGCCTGGATGGTTGATATAATCAGCTCCCACACAGCGGGCGTGCCGCCAAAATAAAATGGCTGAAGCTCGATTAAATCTCTCCGAACAGTTTCTGTTTCTTCCGGAAAATTGTAATGCGCCCCGCTGGTTAAAAATTGGGCAACCACAAATGTCTGTTCTCCGATCCATGCAAGCGGAGCAATAGACATGAGCTCATCCCCTTTTTCAACTTTTGAAACTTTTCCGTAATTCTGGGATGCGAAAATAAGATTTCGATGGCTTAACATGGAAAGCTTTGGGCGTGCCGTGGTACCTGAGGTCGTAAGCATCATGGCGGGTTGAGATGGTTTGATCTCTTTGGCTTTTTTCAGCAGAAATTCCGGGTCGTTCTTTTCTTTTTCCACACCCATCTCGATCACCTTTTCAAAACGGACAAGAAACGGGTATTCATCATAGTAGTGGCTCATCCCTCGAGAGTCCCATACAATGACTTTCTCAATATTTTTCCGGATATTCTTCCAGAAGGTAAGAACTTTATCGACCTGTTCCTGATCTCTGATAACCAGAAATTTTGCTTCCGAATAGGTGATCAGGTACTCGATCTCTTCGGCCAGACTGTCCGGGTACACGCCTGTTGGGACACCGCCCGCCGCCATCGCCCCGAACTCGGCGATGATCCACTCCGGTTTATTATCTCCGATAATGGCCAGCGTATCATCTGTTTTAAAACCAAGTTCAATAAGTCCCAGGGAAAACCTCTGCAACTTTTCTTTAAACTCCCGCCATGTCATCGGACTCCATACACCATAGCGTTTCTCTCTCATGGCCACGGTATGTGGCATCTCATTCGCATTTTTCAAGATGAAGCCGATTAGATTGTTTTCCAGCATACATCTACTCCTTCTGCCTGCCCAAATACGCCTCAATGACCTGTGGATTTTTCTGAACCTCGCCAGGTGTTCCTTCTGCAATTTTTTCACCGAAATTTAAAACGCAGACGCGATCTGACAGATCCATGACAGCAGAGAGATCATGTTCGATCCAGATAATGGTCACCCCCATATCCCGTTGTACATCCATAATATAGCTTGCAATATCTTCCTTTTCTTCAACAGCCATCCCTGCCATAATTTCATCCAGAAGCAGCAGCTTTGGTTTCATCGCAAGGGCGCGGGCCATGTCAACCCGCTTTCGCACCCCAAAAGGAAGAATGCCTACCGGAGAATAACGAAAGCTGGAGAGGCCCATGAAATCAATGATATCTTCTTCGATCTCTGCCCGGTGTTTTAACTCATCCTTCTGGATGTTTGGAAGCCTGAAAAAGCTTCCTAAAATAGAAAGTTTCATTAAAATGTGCCGCCCCAGCTTGATGTTGTCAAGGACTGTCATCCCCTGGAAAAGTTCCACCTTCTGAAATGTCCGGGCAATGCCGAGTGTCGCCACTTTATGAGGCTTAAGACCTGTCAGAGATGTGCCGTCAAACGTAATGTTCCCCCGGCCTGGTCTGTAGTGCATATTGATACAGTTGATCAGGCTTGTTTTCCCTGCCCCGTTGGGTCCAATAATTGAGAATATTTGGCCTTTATCAACTTTGAGGCTTATTTCATTTAGGACCTTAATCCCGCCAAAGGAAAGATGCAGGTCTTCGATTTCCAAAATGGCATCCGTGTGTAATTCTTTTACAGCCATCGCTTTCGTCTCTTATATCGTTTCGCGTCTTTGTAACTTTTTCTTTTTGTTTCTCCAGCACCCAGATAAAACTCCCGCACATCTTCATTGTGAATGAGTTCTTTGGCCTGTCCATCTAAAACAATGCGCCCCAGTTCAACCACATAAGCTCGATTCCCGATATTCAGGGCTGCGTGCGCGTTTTGCTCCACCAGAACGATCGTAATCCCAGATTCATTGAGCTTTTGTATAATTCGAAAAAGCTCTTCTGTAATAAGAGGCGCAAGCCCCAGAGAAGGTTCATCCAGCAGCATGATTTTCGGTTTTGTCATCAAGGCCATGCCAATGGCAAGCATCTGCTGTTCGCCGCCCGATGCGTAACCCGCCCGCCTGTTTTTTAATAACTTTAGCGTGGGAAAATACTCAAATACGGTTTCCATGTCCGTTTTTACATGCTTGTCCCACCTGGAATAGGAAGCGGCTTTTAAATTTTCCTCAATGGTTAAATAATCAAAAACCGGACGGTCTTCCATTACGTAAGTCAGCCCGTATCGTTTCATAATATCTGTTGAATCCAGGCCTTTTATGGATACGCCTTGGATCTTGATATCACCCTCAATAATATCCCCATCATAGAAATCAATCATTCCCGCAACCGCGCGCAGTAGCGTTGTCTTTCCCGCGCCATTTGCGCCAATGATTACAAGGATTTCTCCATCTTTGATTTCAAGGGAAATTCCGTTTAATACAGAAATGACATCGTGATAGACTACCCGCAGGTTTTCAATGGACAACATCTCAAACCCTTTCAATTCTGACGGTTCCAAAAAGCCCGTACGGCCGGATAAAAAGCACAATCAGCATGACAAAATAGGGTGCCACGTCCTTAAAGCCGACAAGTCCGTAAGGCTCAATATAAGTTCCGGCAAGCGATTCTGAAATACCGATAATCAACCCTCCTGCCAGAGCCCCTCCTATACTGTCCATTCCTCCAATAAGCACAACAGGAATTGCCCTCAACCCGACAATGGCGGAACCAACTGAAAGCGCGCCAAAATTGGATATCATGACCCCTGCAACCGTAATACATGCTGCGCTGATGGCCCAGATCATCAAAAGGATAAAACGGGCGTTAATCCCAAAAGCCATGGCTTTTGCCTGATCTTCGGACACAGCACGGATCGCCAGCCCCCAGCGTGTCCGGAATAAAAATATCAGTACCAGGCCAAATGTGGCTAATGAGAAAATTCCCGCCCAGATTGGATCGGACAGAAAAAACAACCCCCCCAATTCCAGTGTGATATCTGGAAGCTCAAGAAAAAATGAGTAGGAGTGGGATCCCCAGATAAGCTGTACGCAGGCTCGCATGAAAAACCATAAACCAAGGGTAATCATGGTCATTGAAATCGGAGAACGTCCAAGCAGAGGTTTAATCGTAAACCATTCGATCAGGCCGCCTACAATCCCCGCCGCTAAAAGCCCAAGGGGAATTGCAATCAATATTGGAAGTCCGTAATCGAAAAACAAAACATAAAAGAGAAAGGAGCCGACAACAAGAAATTCACCAATGGCGAAATTAAACGCTTCTGAAGCTTTAAAAATAATAACAATGGCGATACCCAGAAGGGCGTAGACCAGGCCGATTAAGATTCCGGTGCCCAGGGATTGTACCAACGCTGTCATAAGAACCTCCCGGAAAGCATCTGCCTCACCACACGCGGATCTGATACGTCAGCCGGCAGGTGCATTTAAAACAGGGAGAGAGCATCTGTATCTCTCTCCCTGTTTTTATGTCGTTATGGCAATCTTAATCTACCAGAGGATGGTGTCCGTATTGATCCAGTCGCCAATAGGTGTTACGGCCCCTGTTGGCACCATCTTTCCTTCAACTTCAACCATTTTGACACTGGCTTTAAACATCCTCATCATTGGAATGGTATGGGATTTGTAGAAGAAATCTTTCCCGTCGAACGTACCGGAAAAATCCCATTTCATTTTATCCAGCGCTTCTTTTACGCCTTCGCGGGTAAGACTGTACTTATTATCAGCATCCGTAAGCGCCTTCTGGATCATCAGCGCGTAAGTAATCCCTTCCATATAAAGGAACATATCCTTTATGGCGTCTTTTTCTGTTAACCCCCTGTTGTATTCTTCCGGACGATATTTTTTGGCAAAGTCGTGAGCGAGCTTAACCATTGGGTTGTCCATAGGCGTTGCGGATCGCGGCACCGCGTCACAGAATGGCCGGGTGGCAACACCTATGTATCCATCATACGCCTCCTGTGCAACAAGAATGGGAAATCTTCCGGTTGTATAATGAGTTCCCATAATCTGCACATCCGGCATTATTTTTTTGCCGGTCTTAAAGAAAATGGCGGTATGAGCCGTTGCTCCTGAATATCCGTGATAAAGGACATATTGAGCGCCCGCAGCTTTAAGAGTCGTCCATTCGTTGGTAGCAGCCGTAGCCGAATATGGATACTCAATTTCTGCAA
>JAABPS010000087.1 GCA_011391835.1 Desulfobacteraceae bacterium | reverse complement strand
TCCTCCATATATGCTTTCAATTCAGGAATACCGTCTTTTCCCCAGGCAGTGGGACTGTAGACAAGACCAACTTTTGCTGCGCCTTCTCCTTTATGATTCTGGGAAATCCATCTGGCAAGGACTTTGAGCTGATCGCCATAGGTGGCTCCCAGTGAGTAGTAATACGGATATTTTGTGGGCCCGCCTTCGGTGCCAAAAATTTCCGTTGAGTAGGAGCCATCCAGCCATGGAATCATTTCTTCTTTGTTCACCTTGTCAATTAATGGCTTGAGTCCGCCGGTAATATAGCCTGTGGCCATTAGCAATTCATCCTTGGGGTGTTCCGCGGCATATTTGTTAAAATTGGCGACTTCAACCGTGGGATCATAACGAAAATCTTCAAGATACCACGTAATCTTCTTCCCATTGACGCCTCCCCCTTCGTCGCTGTTCACCCAGTTCATTCCGTCAATATACCCCCAGCCAAACTCGGGCAATGATCCTACCGGACCGCTCATGGGGAACTGGGATAGAACCTTGATTGGTTTTCCAGGTCCTACCTCCTCTGCCTTTTTCTTGCATGCAGGCAAGAAAATTCCACCCAATACAAAAGCAATAATTACGAAAATGAATAATAATTTTTTCATTGTTCTCCCCCTCCTTTTTTGCACCAATTCATGAATTGGCAAAATTAAAAAAATGGGTACTGCTTTGTAGATAATTTGAAGACTGTGCGCGAGAATAATTATTGAGTAGTAGTGCCTAAACCCTAATGAAATACCCACAGTTTGTCAAGATTTTATTAAACTATTTGAAATATCATTTCGTTTTGTGAAACAACCGTATGGCAGATTATCACTAATCCATATGTCAGGGAGTTATCTGTTTCATATTGACACACATTCCCTGTTCATATATTTATTTTCCATGCCCTTCGTTAGAGCATTCATTAGACTGAAGATAACCTGCGACGGCAAGATCTCAACAATGAACATACATAGTATAAACCCTTTGACTTTAAGAAATACGTCATTACATCTTTCAATAGGAGGTCAATATGGGACTTTATGATTTTACGGTTTACAGTATTATTGAACGCAATTCTCGTCTTTACAGAAATGACATTGGGTTCCTGGCAGGAAATGAAAAGATAACGCATGGTCAATTCAAAGAGAAAGTGGACAAGCTTGCATGCGGTCTGCTGAATGCCGGATTAAAAAAAGGCGACCGGATCAGCGTCCTTTCTCAGAACACTATCGAATTCATGTATCTTTACGGCGCAGCCGCGAAAACCGGCAGTATTATGCTTCCCATCAACTGGCGTCTCCAGCCTGGTGAAGTTGAATATATTATTTCCGATGGTTCTCCCAAATTTATATTTGTTGAAAAAGAATTTCAAGAATTGACAGCGCCGATGAGTAAAAAATTTAACTTTATAAAAAATTCATATTCCATAGGATCCGCTTCAGAAGGTTTTACACCTTTTGAAGACCTTCTGAAAAATGATGGCAACTGCCCTGCAACCGATGTTCATTCTGAAGACAACTTCTTGATCATTCACACAGCCGCCGTTGCCGGAAAACCGCGCGGCGCGATCTTAAGCCACAGGGGAATTATTGCGTCAAATATCCAGGGGATGTATATCTGGAATATTACAAAAGATGACTGCCATCTGTGCATGCTTCCGCTTTTTCATATAGCTGGGCTGGGAACTGCCTTAAATGTTATGCATGCAGGTGGGAAAAATATCATTCTTGCCAAATTTGACGCTGACCTGGCCTTAAAGCATATCAGCGAAGATCGGGTCAGCATTTTCGTTGAATTTCCGCCAATGCTGTCAACCCTGCTGGAAAGGAACAAAGAATTAAATTACGACCTAACAAGCCTCAGGGTTGTTGGCGGACTCGACGCACCGGATACCATTAAAGCCTATGAAGAGAGAACCGGCGGCAAATTCTGGACTGGTTTTGGGCAATCCGAAACATCGGGTTTTGTAACCTTTGCTCCCTATTTTGATAAGATCGGTTCAACAGGCATTCCAGCCTATATGGCCGAAGTTCAGCTGGTTGACGATAAAGAAAACTTCATGGAAACCGGCAAGCAGGGAGAGATTGTTGTCCGCGGCCCTGTTGTCTTTAACGGATACTGGAACCTTGAAGATGATAATAAATACACGTTTCGAAACGAATGGCATCACACCGGAGATATGGGGCGTTTTGATGAACAGGGATATCTCTTTTATACCGGCAGAAAACCGGAAAAAGAACTCATTAAACCCGGTGGAGAAAATGTTTATCCCGCGGAAGTTGAAAAAACAATATTGGAACACCCGTCAGTAGAGGAAGCCTCCGTCATCGGTGTTCCGGATGCACAATGGGGCGAGGCTATTAAGGCAGTATGTGTATTGAAAAAAGGCGAGGTATTGACCGAAGCTGAACTCATCGAATTTGTGGCATCAAAAATAGCCAGGTTCAAAAAACCAAAGCATGTTGTATTTGTCACCGAATTACCGAAAACCGGTGATGGAGCCATTGATCGAAAAAAAGTAAAGGAAGCTTACAGCGCTACATAATTCCATTTTTTTGGCCCAAATGGGAGCGATAGAAACCTGCTCATATAATAGCTCATTCTGATTTAAATTGAATCTTCTTCCGCAGCTTTGAAAGGGAAATAGTGACAATATAAGTAATACCTGCAATCATAATGATGGTGGGGCCGCTTGATAATTTCAGCGAATAACTTAAGGCAAGCCCCGTCCATGTAAATAAAACGCAAAACATAATTGCCAGCAACATCATCTGCCACAGCCGTCTGGCAAACTGGCCGGCAACGGCTGCCGGCAGAGTCAGAAGCGCAATGACCATGACAATGCCAACCACGCGAACCAGCAGGACAATGGTCAGAGATGTCAGGCAAAGAAGCAGGATATAAAAGGCGCCTGAACGCACACCCCGCAAACCGGCAAATTCCTGATCAAAGCAAACTGCCAGAAGCACATGGTAAAAATACAGGGAAACGGCCGCAACCAGCACATCCAGGAACACCACCATCCAGAGATCCCTTATGGAAAGCAGCAGGATATCTCCGAACAAATAGCTGGTGATGTCAAAATATCCGGGAGTAAGGTCAATAAAAATAAGCCCCGTAGCCATACCGATTGCCCATAAAGCGCCAATGACCGTATCTTCTCGCTGCTTGGCATAGAGGCTCACCAGCCCGATAATCACCGCGGCAATGATCGCTGAAAGGATAGCGCCATACATGGGCTCAAACCATGTCATACCGATTTTTTTTTGAACATACAGCCCTGCACCGATCCCGCCAAACACACAATGCGAGATCGCGCCCGCAAGATAGCTGATCCGGCGCGTAACCACATAGGTGCCGATAATGCCAAATGAAATACTGGAGAGCGTTGCCACATAGATTGCAATGCGTAAAAACACATTGTCAGGATCAGAAAATGCACGTATAAAGTCAATCATGTTCATGCCCCTCTTCACTGCACCGGTGGTCGTGGCGGATCATGCAGATCTCACCGCCATAAATATCCTTGATGATTTCTCCTGTTATTTCACTTGTGGGATGAACGACGACACACCGGTTCACGCAGATCACACTTTTAACCGTCTGGGATACAAACCCGATATCATGGGTTGCGAACAGAATCGTCATCCGTTTGTTTAATGTTTTCAAAATCTCAAACAGCACAACTTCTGCTTCAGGATCGATATTGGCGGTGGGTTCATCTAACAGCAGCAGATCGGGTTCGCAACTCAGCGCGCGGGCGATCAACACCCGCTGGCGCTGCCCTCCGGATAAATCACTGAAAGAGCGTTTGGCCAGGTTGGCTATATGGACGTCTTCAAGGGAACGATCGGCAATGTGCCGGTCTTTTTTCGAATATCTGACTCCTCGCGTATGCCCCAGGCGGCCCATGAGGACTACTTCCATCACGGTAACAGGAAATTGGATATCAAATTGCGCGTGCTGGGGCATATATCCTATCCGATGCCTGACCTTTTCTGGAGTATTTCCGAATACGGTCAATTCCCCTGAGCTCGGGCGCAGAAGTCCAAGAAGTAATTTTAACAATGTTGACTTTCCGCCGCCATTTGGCCCCACAATACTGGCGAATTCTCCTTTTTTGATAGTCAGATTCACGTTTTCCAAAACCGGTTCTCTGTTATATGCAAAGGAGACGTTTTTCAATTCCGCAATCCGTTCATTCATCGGTGTTTCCTGTGGGATGTCGTTTCTCATGAACCGCGTCCTGTCAATATACTGTCAACTATTCGGCTTGGTTAGAGCCCTTAAAATTGCATCTGCCATGGCTTCCATATTTTTAATATAGTCCCTGCAAAGCGGGTCCAAGGGAACAACCTCACCATGAATAGCGTTTGCAATCTTGCGGGCTGCGTTCTGATCAAACTGCGGCTGGACAAAAACAACCCTGACATTTTCTTGTTTAGCCTGCTTGATAAATTGTGAAAGATTTTTCCCCTTGGGAATCTTGCCTTCTGTTTCCACAGCGATCTGCTTTAAACCGTATGCATCTGTAAAATATCCAAAAGCGGGATGATACACAAACATCGCCCTGCCCTTTACAGATGCCAGCGATTTTTTGATCCGCTGGTGCAGGGCGTCCAAATCGTTTAAAAATGCCCGGCAGTTTGCCTCATAGAATTGCTTTCCTTCAGAATCAATGGATATCAGGGCGTCACAAATAGTCTTCGCCTGTTTTTGAACCAGAACAGGGCTCAGCCATATATGCGGGTCATAACCGCCCACATGATCATGAGATACGTTCGTGTCATTGGATTCCGGATGCTCTTTGACATGGCCTTCCATTTTTCGCAGCGGAATTCCTTTTTGCGTATCCACGATTTTCACCTTTTTGGCCGTACGTTTAATTCGCTGTATCAAGGACTCTTCAAATGGAACCCCTATTCGGAAAAAAAGTTTTGATTTGGCAAGTTTTGCCATTTGCATGGGTGTAGGCGAATAGGTCTCAGGGCTCTTTCCAGGCGGCACCAGCGCATGAACAGAGACCCTGTCTCCCCCGATCCGGCTGACAAAAAAGACCTGCGGCTCAATACTGACAAACACGGAAATGGGGGGCTCAGAACTTTCTGAAGAATGAAACGTTCCAAAAAAGATAATTGAAGAAAGCAGAATAAATGTAAATAAGGCAACTGTAAATAGATTTAACTGATTTTTGTTTTTTATCCGGTGCATAGCCTGTTTTCCTGAAAAATTAAATACGGTAACATTATGTATATCCATAAAATCAATAATGATCAATCATTTTTGTCCGGTATTCTTAAACTTCAGAAAGAAT
>JAABPS010000086.1 GCA_011391835.1 Desulfobacteraceae bacterium | reverse complement strand
TTTTGGATACCCTCCTTTGCCATCTCCAAACATCAGGCTAAGAGACCGCTTCACATCATCCACAGCGGTCTGGGTTTTAAAAATATCTCCCATTCCTTCACTGAAGTCGGTTCGGAAACGCTGATTTGCCGGTCGTCTGGCTGTTCGAAAGTGAGGTTTACTTGCCAGAAATATGCGTCCTCGAAGATTTCGATCATAATTGGGCACATCAGGAATCAACCCCAGCTCTTTAAACGCTTTTCCATAATTTGCCTGGCTGGGTCCGTAAATATTGGATGTATCCAGATAATTTACACCCAGGCGGACCGCCTTTTTGATAATCGCAACCGGATCAACCCCCTCTGCTGTCCATTGAATCGAAGCCTGGCCGCCGAGTCCCAGAGTAGCAACCTGTCTGTTTGTCCTCCCCAGCCTGCGAGTAACCAAACTATTCATTTTTATCTCCACAAAATAAGGTCTTGTATCTTCAATCTAAGTGCTCAAAACTCCTTTGTCATACCACGGTTTATCCAGGGCTAATTAACAATGTCTATATGGATCGGTGTTAATATTATAAACGCCGCTCTCCTGTCGGCATAATATCCCAAATGAACTCCTAAAGATTATCTGCAGGACTTTTCACTGCGGATGGTCATTCCTGACCTTTTTCTGTTCATGGAAACTATGTCTTCCTTAGATTTTTTCTCCGCATTGAATACAAAATTGAGATTTACTTAAATTAGGTGTTCTGCATTTTGGGCAGATAATACCTTTTGCTTTTTTCTCCAAAACAGGGGTTCCGCAGCGTGAACAAAATTTTGCATTTGGGGCCAGGTTTTTCCCGCAACTTTCGCATTGCATAAAAACCAACTGCTGATGCCCGCAAAAAGGGCAAAACTTTGCAGCAGGGGGAATCGGATTTTTACACTCATGGCACATACTGTCACCCTGAACGCTGGCTGCCGTTGATGACGAGCTGTCGTCTGCAAAATAGCGTGCAAACATGGCAGGCATCATCAGTCCCATTCCCATACCCATGCCTGATCCAGAAGTGCCTTCCGATTCGGATGCTTTCTCCATAGCCATAGCTGCTTTCATCTTCATGAGTTTATTCATATCATCAAAAACACCCATTCTACTTCGATCATCAATTGCTTCCTGAACTTCCTTGGGCGGCGTAATAGCATTTACATATAAATGAGTCATCCTCAAACCAAAATGACTGAAATCTTTTTCGCATCGCATGGCAAGACCTTCCGACAGGTCATCATATGTTGACGGCAGGCTGAGTATGGTATCAATTTTATTCCCCATAAAATCGTTAAACCTGGAAACAATCACAAGATTCAGGTATTCCTCAATTTCGGCTGTGGTAAACATGCCCTGGGTCCCGACAAGACTATTGATAAATAATACAGGCTGTACTACCTGAAGATTAAAAATACCAAAAGCTCTCAGACGAATGAGCCCAAGTTCAGAATCCTTGAAGGCAACCGGATCTCGTGTTCCCCATTTTAAATTTGTAAATACTTTCATGTTTACAAAATATATTTCAGCTCTCAGCGGGCTCTCAAGTGCCCAGGGAATACTGATGATTTTTGTTAAGATGGGGATATTTGCCGTTTTTAAGGTGTGTCGCCCGGGGCCATAGGCTTCAATGGCTTTACCCTGATAAAAGAAAACTGCTGCCTGCGAACTTCGAACAGTCAGTTGAGCGCCAAATTTTATCTCACCCGAACCTTTTTCAGGAATACGATGTACAAGCTCCTTGCCGGTATCATCAAACCATTCAATATTCTCTAAAAAAATCAAATTGTCTTTACCCATCAGAATACCCCCCCTTTAAAAGAATAAACAATGTTTTTTAATTAAATCATGCAGTTGAACAGATAATTTAAATTTATCACTGTTTCTATATATTGTTCGGAATAATTTTTATAATACTTGATAACACGGTTTAATCTTTGTTATAAAATTTAAACGCGAGCAACAGAATTTGGCTTAACCAATGGTTTCATACAGTATAAACGCATATTGATGCTTACAGAATATGTCCGATACTTATAAAAAATTATCTAAATGGATTCTGATATATTTCTGGAAGCTTCCACTGACGTATCTTCTCATTATATTTGGCTTTTTTCTGGAATTTATCATTGAACTGCCTTTCATTCTGGTTCTTTTGCTGGACACTATTTCCCGAAAAAAAAGTTCGAAAAATCCATAATTCTATTATCTTCTACGGAATTGAGTCATTCTATTCTGTAGATTTTTTTTATCGTTATAGGCCACGATCACATTTATGAATAATTCGGATTGAAAATATATCAAATTTTGATAGGATAGTATAAAATTCATTTGGAAAGATAGTACATGACACTGATAACGGTCTTAAAAAAGGCCGAAATGGATAATGGTACGCCTGGCAGGATTTGAACCTGCGACCTACGGATTAGAAGTCCGTTGCTCTATCCAACTGAGCTACAGGCGCACGGATTAATTTTTCAATATCATAAGCACTTATATGTGTCTATCTTTTTCAGTAGTTTATTTAATCATAAAATCTAAAAACAAAATAAAATAACTCATGGGAAAAGAAGCAAAGAATCGATCTAAACAGCAGCCGGATAAAGCGCTGATTACACTTGATCCGCTTCAAAGATATTTAAATGAACTCAGCAAATACGGGCTTCTCTCCAGAGAACAGGAAAAAGAACTCTCCCTGAAAGTCTATGAACAGGACGACCCGGATGCTGCATATATCATGGTAACCTCGAATCTAAGATTGGTGGTTAAAATCGCCCTTGAGTTTCAACGGATATGGATGCAAAATCTGTTGGATCTCATCCAGGAAGGAAATATTGGCCTTATGCAGGCTGTAAGAAAATTCGACCCCTATAAAAATGTAAAATTTTCGTATTATGCTTCTTTCTGGATAAAAGCATATATTCTCAAGTTTATTATGGACAACTGGCGATTGGTTAAAATTGGAACCACGCAGGGTCAGCGCAAGCTTTTTTTTAATCTAAAAAAAGAAACACAAAAACTCATTGATGAAGGATTTGATCCTAAACCAAAGCTACTTTCTGAAAGACTCGGTGTAACAGAGAAGGAAATTATTGATATGGGCCAGCGTCTGGATGGATGGGATATATCTTTAGATGCGCCTTTAAAAAACGACTCCGATTCTGAACGGATTGATTTTATCAGCACAGATGCTGTGTCTATTGATGATCATGTTGCGAAAAAAGAAATTGAATCCATCCTTCATGATAAGATTGAAGAATTCCAGAAAAAAATGACCAAAAGAGAAGTGGAAATATTTAATCAACGTATTTTCTCTGATGATCCAATTACGCTTCAAGAAATTGGCGATAAATACGGCATATCACGCGAACGTGTGCGTCAGATTGAAAAAAACATTATCAAAAAAATGAAGGACTTTTTTAAGCGAGAAATACCGGATTTTGATTCTTTTTCTGATAGAGATGCTGTCTGAAAATGTTTGCAGTTCACATAACCCTTTAATAACTCTTTAATGGATCAGGATACATAAATGAAAAACCATCAACAGATATTTTCTGTTTGTCTCCTTATTATTTTTGCTTTTACAGGATGTATTTACACAAAAAGCATAGACAAATCTTCCCGAAATTCACTTGAGTCTGTTTCAGGTTATAATGAAAAATATTATTATTTCACCCGTGCACAGCTCGAATTGAAAAATGGGAATATCGACCAGGCGCTGGATTATATGACCAAAGCCCTTAAAAGTGAGCCGGATTCATTATATCTGAAAAGAGAGATAGCCTTCTTATATGTTGAAAAAGAGGATTATAATAGCGCGATGGAAATATTCAGCGAAATCACGGAAAAAGATCCAAATAATATTGAAGCATTGATCATGCTTGGCAGAATTAAACAGGCGCAAAAATCGTATGAGGAAGCCATCCCTGCGTATAGAAAAGTTCTTGAATTAGATCCCAAACAGCACGACATTTATTTGCTTCTGGGCGGACTATTTATAGAAAAAAATGATGCTTCAAGTGCATTGAATATTTTTAATAAAATGATTCACTATTTCCCAGATTCTTATGCCGCATATTTCTTTCTCGGTAAAATCTATATGGATCAGGGAAATACCCATGACGCTGAAAAGCGGTTTTACAAGGCGTTAAAATTGAAGCCTGATTTGCTTGAACCCAAATTTGAATTGGCAAATCTTTATCAAGCCGAAAAATTCCAACTGTATACGGTACGTGCGGATGACACGCTAAAAACAATTTCCATGCGCTTATACAAAAAATACAATAATGAGATTGAAAATCGGATTTTAAAGCTTAATCCAGAGGTTAAAGAGCCCTACGAAATCAACGTCGGACAAAAATTACATATGCCGATTTTGCTTTCACATTCAAACAAAGCTCTCTCCCCCGAAAAAAAGAAAAAGATCATTCAATTGTATAAAGATATCCTTGAAGAGGAGCCGCTGAATATACGAGCGAAAATGGAGCTTGCTTATTTTTATGATACAATGAACATGAAGGCAGATGCTGATCCTCTGTATATTGATCTTGGAAAAAGAAGTAAGGACGAGGTCGATATTGTCATACGACTCATTAATCAATATCTTGATAAAAACCAGTTTGATGCTACAAGGGCTATCGCAGAAGGCTCCCTGAAGGGGGCGCCGCAGAATTCAGATCTTCACCATATTGCAGGACTGGCCTATGTGGGTATGAAAGATGATGAAAAAGCGCTTGCCCATTTTAGCCAGGTTTCTGAAGAAACACGGTTTTATGAAGATTCAGTGGTACATATTTCGTATATTTATCAGGAAAGCAAACAGACGGATACAGCGATAAACTATTTGAAGGATATTATTGATAAACATCCTAAAAATCCTGAATTCATGCTTTTTTTGGGTTCCTTATATGAAGAAATTGAAGAATATGAAAAAGCGGAAGACATATTAAAAAAAGGCTTATCTATTGATACCGAAAACACAAAAATTCTCTTCCGGTTAGGCGTTGTCTATGACAAATGGGAAAAGAAATCTGATTGCATTGATTCCATGAAGCGTGTCATCCAGCTTGATCCCAACCATGCAAATGCGCTGAATTATCTTGGATATACCTATGCGGAGATGGGACAAAATCTGGATGAAGCCGAACAATTAATCTTAGAGGCCTTAAAATTCAAGCCAAATGATGGATATATTACCGACAGCCTTGGCTGGGTATATTATAAAAAAGGTCTTTTTAAAAAAGCGCTTGAAATACTTGAAAAGGCCGTCTCGCTTGTTCCGGATGATCCAACCATGCTCGAACATCTCGGAGATGCACACTTTGAGCTGAAAAATAAATCCGATGCATTGAAATTCTATAAAATGTCATTAGAAAAAAAAGACAAAAAAGAAAAAAGCAGCGAAACACTTGAAAAGAAAATTAAAGAGCTGAAGGATCAGGGATTTTAAATGACATCCTGATCCAGTGTCCCAATACCCCTCCTGAATACGAAGATCAAAGAAAAATTAATGTATTTCAAATTAATGAAAAATGTATGGGTGTTCATAGTGGCAATTCCGATGTTTTCCTGCCAAACCATTGGGCATAAATATATCGACAGTCATGTTGATTCAGGAAGTTATGATACAGTATCTCAGAATAAAGATGAAGCCCTGCGCTTATTATCAACCGTTGAGAACACGAACAAAAATCTTGAGACGTTTAAGGGAATAGGCAATTTTAAGTTAATCACCAAAAACAAATCACTGCATACGCGGGCTGCCTGGATAGGAACAAATAAGGGATATTTTCGCATTGAAATTTTTGGTTTCCCCGGTCAATCAGCGGCAACGTATTCACATGACGGACGATACTCATATATGTATATCCATCTGGAAGATCGTTTTTATATCATCAACGACGTAAATCCAAGCTTGGAAAAAATATTGACAATACCGATCACATCAAACGATCTCAATTCTTTTCTGTCAGGGAAAATACCGATTTATGATTATGATGTAAATCACATGCAAGTAAAATTATCAGGTAATGTTTATGAGCTGCACCTCAAACAAGGATGCTTTGGAAATCGTGAAAAAATATACGTTGATGAACACACAAAATATATTCAAAAAGTCGAAATATTTAATCAATTCGGATCACTGATATACTGTGCGGAGCTAAGAATGATGAAAACAGTTAATGGGCATATCATCCCATTTGATATTAAAATTTCAAATAATGATGATAATTATCTCCACATCTCTATGGAAAAGTACTGGACAGATATCGATATTCCCTTATCATCATTTACCTTAACTCACCCAAATTAATTCAGCAGAAAACACAATATGAAAAAGAAGGTAATTGCGCTTGAAGCTCGCCTGAAGGAATGCAACAATGTCATTACTCTGGGAGTACGCCCAAATTTTTCAGATTATTCCTCAACCGATGCAAAACGTATCAGGGATGCACATAAAATTTATTACCCTTCCACATTTTATGCTGAGATTTTAAATTCAATGGGAAAACACACATTTCCAAATTATAACACATACACGTATGCTCAGGATAAAATTAAACAAACAGCTCTTTTTACTCTTCTTGAGATTCCACATCCAAAAACCAGGGTATTTTATGGAACCAGGCAAAAAAGTGCCATTTTGGAATACTTTCGCTTTCCCTTTATTGGTAAAATACCCAGAGGCTCTGCCATGGGCAGAGGCGTCTATCTGATTTCAAACACAAATGATTTATCTGCCTATTGCAACATCGCAACACCTGCATATATTCAGGAATATATCCCATCCGATCGGGATGTTCGCGCGGTGATTATCGGGAAAAAGGTTGTGCATGCCTACTGGCGGATTGCCGCATCGTACGAGTTCAGAAGCAATATCGCGCTGGGCGGACGGGTGAGCCTGGAACCTGTACCGGCGAAAATGATTCACCTGGCGCTACATACCGCCCTGTCGTGTGGATGGGATGATGTGGGGATTGATATTATTTCACATAAAGATGAGGTATATGTTATTGAAGCAAACATGAAATACGGAAAGGAAGGTTTCCGGGCTGCTGGCATTGACTACATACGCCTTATGGAAAAGATGATTGAAGACGAAGAAATTTAATAAAATGAATATAGACGATAAACTGACACAAATACGAATTGATTTGAATAAGCATGAAGCTGATTCTATGTCCCCGTATGCGACGCTGAGCCATCAGGGTATCCGCAGATTTGAGGACAATCAGATTGAATCCGGCTATAGACAATCATTCTCTTTAGATGTTGATCGCATTCTGCATTCTCTTGCGTACACACGGTATATCGATAAAACTCAGGTATTTTATCTGATTCAGAATGACCATATTACACACAGAATCCTGCATGTTCAGCTGGTCTCCAAAGCATCCAGGACGATTGGACGTTTCCTTGGACTCAATGAAGATCTTATTGAAGCAATCGCTCTTGGACATGATATTGGTCATGCCCCATTTGGGCATGATGGTGAACGATACTTGACAGAGCTCTGCAGAGCAAACGGTATTGGGGGTTTTCATCATAATATCCAGTCTGTCCAATTTCTGGATACAGTAGAACGAAAAGGAAAAGGCTGGAATCTCTGCCTTCAAACATTAGACGGCATCCTATGTCATGATGGAGAAATTCATAATCAACAGCTTGAACCCGATGAGGATAAATCCTTTGAAAAATTAGAAAATGAAATTTCTTTAAAAAAGAACTCACCTCACATCAACCTTGTCCCCATGACCCTGGAAGGATGTGTCGTCCGAATGGCAGATACAATCAGTTATATTGGACGTGATCTGGAAGATGCAATTCGTTTAAATATCATCCAGCGAAAAGACATCCCAAAAAAGGCTTCAGCACTCCTGGGAGATACAAATGGTACAATTGTGTACAGGCTTGTCACCGATGTCATCAAAAACAGCTATCAGAAAAATACGATTGCGTTTAGTTCAGAAATTTCAAATGCGCTTGTGTGTCTTAAACAATTCAACATAGAAAACATTTACCAGAATCCTAAAATCAAGAAACACTCTACCATCATTAAAAATCTGTTCACTGTTTTATTTGAACGATTCCTGAATGATATTGAAAAGGGAAATCACACATCTGTTATTTTTACCAGCTTTTTGAAAGACATGGCTCCAGAGTACCTGAGCTCCCACACGCAGGCTGAAATCGTAAGGGACTTTATCGCTGGAATGACAGACCAGTATTTTTTGAGGCAATTTCCGGTGGAGATGAGACCCAAACGTATTGAATTTGCTGATTAACTGCTTAAGTCCTGCAACTGCCTGTTACGATAACCTTTAAATGAAACTTCAGCGTCTTTTCGTGTTCTGCCAGTGATGATAGGATGATATGAATACACAAAGAACTTACCGGAGTCTGACACAATCTAAAAATCTTGTATCCTATAATGTCACGATAAAAGAAACAGATCTATGTATCCACACTGAAAAAAATCTAAAAAATGTGGCCAGAGATTTGGTGCTTCACTACAGAGGTCAAATTGAATCATACATCGATATACATCCTGATTTTTTGACCACATTAACTCCATGGCGCATCAAAGGCCCTGCGCCTGAAATAGTTCGACGCATGGTCAACGCTGGCGAAAAAACAAATACCGGCCCCATGTCATCAGTTGCAGGTGCAATTGCTGAAATGGTTGGAACGGATCTTCTGGGTTACACGAAAACGGCCATTGTTGAAAACGGAGGCGACATATTTATAAAATCAGAACAGCCTGTAACTGTTGGTATATATGCAGGAAAATCACCTGTCAGTATGCGCATGGGCCTTCGGATTACTCCTTCAGAAAATCCAACAGCAGTTTGCACATCATCCGGAACTGTCGGCCATTCTCTTAGTTTTGGCATGGCGGATGCAGTTTGCGTGGTGTCGCATTCATGTTTTCTCGCTGACGCATCGGCAACAGCGATTGGAAATATGGTTCAAACAAAAAAAGATTTTCAAAAAGCTGTGGATTACGGGAAAACCATCCAAAACGTCAGAGGCATTGTCATCATTCAGGCAGAAGATATTATCCTGTGGGGCGATATCGAGCTTGTCCACCTCAATGGAAAAAATTGTTGAGTTCAATCTACGAAACGTGTAATTATCTCTGTGAAGTTATTATCTGTACAACAAATCCTCGCTGATAATCAAAGGAGTATAATAAAATCCCATGAAAACAATGTGGGCGCCCTGGCGTATTGAATATATTAAATCCTCTAAGCAGGATGGGTGCGTGTTCTGCCAGGCGCTTTCGGAAAATAATGATCTCACTCTTTTTAAAGGCGAAAGCACCATGGTGGTCATGAACAAATATCCGTATATCAATGGCCATCTTCTTGTTTCGCCCAAAAAACATATTGCCAGACTTGACGAGCTGGACAGAGAGGAAATGGGCACACTGTTATTAACCGTCGAAAAATCCGTTGAGGTGCTAAATAAGGTCATGGGTCCTGATGGATTTAATGTCGGCTTAAATCTGGGAAAGGTCGCTGGCGCAGGCATTGAAGAACACCTCCATTTCCATATTGTTCCCAGATGGTTTGGCGAT
>JAABPS010000085.1 GCA_011391835.1 Desulfobacteraceae bacterium | reverse complement strand
GGTTACCGGGACTCCTTTGGGGCTGACGGACATAAACACCGCTGTGCCTGGAATGCGGAAAGGTTTTTTTTGTTCTATGTCTTTTAAAAAAAGATCCATACTCAGCCGGGGGGTAAGCATGTCCGATAATATTTTCCGGCCCTTCCGCCAGGTGGTCATGCTGAGAGTGATCAGGACGGCTACCCCGATCGTAAACCATCCTCCATCTATGATTTTGAGCAGGTTGGCACCCAGATAACTGATGTCAAAAATAAGAAACAGCCCCACCAGCAAACAGGCCTTCCAGACCGGCCAGTTCCACAACCGGGTGACTACCAGATAATACACAATTGAGGTAATCCCCATGGTTGCTGTTACGGCAATACCATAGGCCCCGGCTAAACGGCTGGATTGCCCGAAGGCCAATACCAGTCCAATACATCCTACCATCATGGCCCAGTTTACTTCGGGCAAATAGATCTGGCCTTGCTGATGGGCCGAGGTATGGACAATGCGCACCCGGGGAAGATACCCAAGCTGTATTGCCTGCTGGGTCAGGGAAAAAACTCCAGAGATCATAGCCTGGGAAGCAATAATGGTTGCCACCGTGGAAAGCACTACCGAGGGATAAATCAGCCCTTTCGGAACCAGACCGTAAAAGGGATTGGAAGCAGTATATGCATGGGTTAAAAGCAACGCCCCCTGTCCGAAATAATTAAGAAGCAGGGCCGGGCAGGCAAAGCCCAGCCAGGAGAGACGAATGGCCTTGGGGCTGAAGTGCCCCATGTCGGCGTAAAGGGCCTCTCCCCCTGTGATACAAAGAACCACCGAGCCTAAAACAATAAGGCCGTGAAATTGGTTGTTGGCAAAAAATTGAAAGGCAAACCATGGATTAACAGCCCAGAGAACCTTAGGATTTTTGATAATGGCCAGAAGACCCAGGGTGGCGATGGATAAAAACCAGATCACCATTATCGGTCCAAAAAATCTGCCAATGGAGGCTGTTCCCCGCTTCTGGAATAAAAAGAGTAAAAACAGAATCATTGCCGTCAGGGGGATGATGAAGGGTTTGGAGGCTTCCGTGGCAATTTCCAGACCTTCAATTGCGGAAAGAACCGAGATGGCCGGGGTGATGATTCCATCCCCATAAAGGAGGGCGGCTCCGAAGACAGCGGCCAGAACGGCCAGCCGGTAACTGCCGGCCGACATCTTATCTTTGGTTTTTCGCAGCAGGGCCAATAAGGCAAAAATCCCTCCTTCACCCCTGTTATCGGCCCTCATAATGAAACTGACATACTTAACAGTGATCACGATCATCAGCGACCAGAAGATGAGAGAAAGGACTCCGAAGATATTTTTCGGATTCAAGGCAATGGCATGAAGACCGTGAAAGCATTCCCGAATGGCATACAACGGGCTGGTTCCGATATCGCCATAAACCACACCCAGGGCGCCCAGGGCCAGGGCCGTAAGGCCCGGTTTAGGCTGGAACTCTCTCTCGGAATCAGCAGTAGCAAGTGTTGGAATCATAGGAAAAAGATGGTCAAACTTATCCTTTTTATGACTGAATAGGCAAGTTTTTTCTTAGCTGTAGAACTTCTCCCGTATCCCAGGCCCTTCAACATGCCGCACTCTCCAGGTTGAATTAATATAGTTGTCTGATATTATTGAAATATAAGATTACCGTGTTGATGCAGTGGCAAAATGCGGTTTAAAGGATTTGAATAATGAGGCATCCATGATGGCTTCATAGCCTTCCAGGCGGGCAATCACCGTACTATTCTGGTCAAGGAAGGTAAAGTTTCCTCTCATTTTGTGCTCAGTGGTATGGGTTACATCGAGCACTGCAGTGATATCGCCGTCCGGGAATTTTGTCCGATACTGCCTGTAGCTGGCATTGTAGCTTGGAAGTGAGACAACTCCCTTTTCCATATAACACCAGAGCGTTGCCATTTGAAAAGCACAGTCAAGAACCAGGGGGTCGCTAATCCATTTATTTCTCAGAGGTTGTGTCATCCACATTGCAGGAGCCGGTGCGGACACAACCCGGGCAACCATCCCATGTGATGAGTAGCGTGAAATTTCCTTTATGCCACGGAGTTCAGAGCCGTGAAACAGAACTTTTTCGTATATTTCATCAATACTCATGGGAAAGGCTTTTGATTCAGGATGATGATTTAGGGAAAATTCGGGCGGTGTGGATAAGGTGTCAGCCAGAATGGCTTTTGCCTTTGAATGAATGATATCCGCATCTCCCTTAAAGCCGTCTCGCAGCTCCACGTCAACTTCGTAAACAGAGCCGATTTTTTTTGCTTTGCCAGCCATGAGACGGATTATTTTACTCTCCTGATCGAGTCGGATTCCCTTTAAGACCCGCATGTCATCCATTCCGTAAAGGTACAGGCCCGGATTTCCATGGAGAGCGCCATACCCCAGCCATTCGGAAATGAGCGCAAACGGAACCACAGGTGTTCCGTCTAAAATATGCGAATTCAATATTGGATAATTTTTTACATCAATTTCGCGTTTAAAGGTCAACGAGAAATGTTTGCCGGTATCGGGCGACGGTTGCGGTTGCACAGGGTGCGGGCTGTCCATCGGTTTGATGGCCGTTACATCGTGTGTCGGTAAACTGCTGGCACCGATAACCACTTCAACAGGATGATTCGTGCTTCCTCTCATTTCGTCCAGCATGCACTGAGGGCCTTTTTCCATTGGGATTAATTCGATATGATTGCGATGGAATTCCTTTTTCAACGATGGCGATACCATACCGCCGTCCCATGGACCCCAGTTGATGGATACGACTCTGCATTCCGGACGGTTGGACGCTTCCTGAATAGCGATTTTATTCAATACTTCATTGGCCATAGCATAGTCCACCTGGCCTTTATTCCCGGTTCGTGCAGCAATCGAAGAAAAAAGGACAAGGTATTTCAGTTTGTCGCCAGCAGTTGCTTTAAGAAGATTTTTAAGGCCTGTTACTTTTGTTCGAAACACGGCTTCGAACTGTTCGAGTGTTTTGTCTGTGATGAGGCGGTCTGCCAGCACGCCGGCGCCATGGATGATTCCGCTGACAGAGCCGTAAAGGGACTTTATTTCACTGATTGCATGCGTCACGCTGTTTTTGTTTAAAATATCGACGCAATAATATTTGACAATGGAGCCGGCCTTTTCAATTTTCCGGATCGTTTCGTTTATCTCACGATTTGCCATGACCCTGTGAAACACTTTTTCAAGCTGGGCAGGCGTGATCTTTTTATCCTTAAATGTATTGGCCAGGATTGCTTTTTTTATCTCCGCATGATGATGCACGGGTTTTAGCCAATCCGGTTCTTTTGCTGGCAGAGGGGATCTGCCAAACAAAATAAGGGTCGGCTGTGCGAGCTTTGCCAGCGCCAAAATGCATTCAGCGGTGATGCCTCGCGCTCCGCCGGTAACGATGATGACGTCGTCTCTTCCCAGATGAATATCGCCGGTTGGAGCTGGTGAAGGCTGAAGAGATAAAATGGCGCGAGACTCAGCGGAAAGTCCGATTTCAACAGGACCGGAAGGGTCGGAATTTAAAATTTCGAAAACCGCATTTTTTGCTATTTCGCCATAGGATGTTACATCGCAATCAATATCCAGTGAGCGGCATACTACATTTTCCCATTCAAGGGACGCTGTCTTCACCAGAGCGGCGAGCGCTCCGTGTTCGGGATTTGAAATGGTTTTTGTTCCAAAACCAAACATACCATCCATGCGCGAAATTGCTGCAAATACAGCCGTATTTTGCTGGGCGGCGTGAATCAGATGAGGCGCGAAGTTCTTTGCTACCAGAAAGATGTCTTTAATATCCCTGTCAGAGAGCCTGGTCTCAGGGTTTTGAACGAGGATCAGGCCGCAGGCAGATTCTGCCAGATGGTTCATGTTTTTGTTATGAATGGAGATTTGGGCGGTGTTTATTCCAAGGGATTTGAGTTCATGGACAATAGCTTTTGACAGACCGCATCCGTCATCGGTTACGAATATCTTCTTTTCTTTGGGCAGGGGAATATGTGGATGCTCCTGGATAGGCTCCTGAATGATTGTAATGATCTTGCGGGATATCTTTGTTGATGAATCATTCATTGTTGTTGAAACGTTTTCCGTTTCACGCGTGGTATCAGACACCTGCGCGCCATTTTCGGTTTGGCCATTGGATGAAAGATGGTTCACAATCTGCCCCAGTGTTTTTAATGACCCAATGGTTTCAGGTGACACGCGGGGCAGGTTTGGTATGTTTTCTTCCAATGCGGATAGAATTTCCACTTTTTTAATTGAATCAATACCCAGATCCGCCTCCATATCCATATCCAGACCCAGCATCTCAATAGGATACCCGGTGAGCTGGCATACGATATCGAGCAGTATCTTTTTGATTTCTTCTGTATCCGTATGTGCAGGGTTTTGATATCGTATTCCAGCGGATTCCTCAGGTTGCAGCGCGGATGCAGGTGATGGCTGCATCGTTAACGGATCAGAAGAATTGTATGAAAGATATTCAGCAATCTGACCCAATGTTTTGAGCGAACCGATCATGTCCGGAGAAATTTGCGGAAGATTTGGAATGCATTCTTCAAGGGTGGATAGAATTTCCACTTTTTTGATTGAATCAATACCCAGATCTGCTTCCATATCCATATCCAGACCCAGCATTTCTGCCGGATAACCGGTCAGATGGCTCACCACATCTATCAGGATTTTTTTAACAGCGTTTCCTGCCGGGCGTGAAATGGATTTTTCTTTGTCTGCTGAATCCACCATCGGTTGCTGAATGGGTGGCGCCTTTTGTTTGTCCGGCGTCTTATTCAAATCCGAAACACGGTTTTCATGATCAATGGATGTTTCTAACATGCCGGAAATAGAAGGCGCGCTGATTTGATTGTCCGCTGGAAAATGGAGACTGTTGAGCGTTATACCCAGGGAATCTTCCGTTATCTTCCGGGTGCTATCCACCAGTGTCTTTAAAATGCGGCTGTTTTCCGCCTGCGCTTCCAGAAACTTTTTATGGGTTTCAGCAGTTTGCATCTGAAGGGACTGCATTGTTTTCAATGCATCCTGGATAGTTTTTAATGCATTTGTAATTATGTCAGGATCGCTGGGCGGAGAGGTGTTCATGGGGTTATTTGCTGTATTCGTTGACGCAAGTTGAGCGGTTATGTTTTGTCTGTTTTTGGGTGTCTGAGTTTCGGGATTTGTTATCGCGCGGTAGTTCGCGCCTGAAATGGGTATGCTCATGATTTGTTTTCTCTGTTCCTGATACGGGTGTTCCCAGTTTTTTAATTCCACAAAATGACCCAAGGAAGCTATATGACAGAGAGCCCTGGCCAGATCAGATATGCCCGACCGTTTCCCTGCTGAACTATCCAGAGAAATTGCGTGGATATCCTGCTTGTTTAATATGGCATTCACCATGCCGGTGAGCACGGACTTGGGGCCCACTTCGATGAAGGTTCGAATACCCGATGCAGCCATATTTTCAATTTCCCGGATAAAATCAACAGGAAGAAGAATATGTTCTGACAGATACGTGATTATCGCCGATGGGTCCTGAGGATAGGGTTCGGCTGTTGTATTGGAGTATACCGGAACGCTGGTAGGGTGAAATTCTGCCTTGCGGAGATGATACAGAAAGGGTTCATACGCATCGCTCATCAAAGAGCTGTGAAAAGCAGCGGATACAGGCAATCGGGTTGTTCGATACCCTTTTTCTTTACAGACAGCTTCAAATCGGCAGACCGCGTCAACAGGGCCTGAAATAACACCCTGATCCGGACTGTTTTTGTTGGCAAGAACAATGGCATGCCCTGTCTTATTGACCAGGTCTGCCAGTTCCTTCACAGGGGCAAAAACAGCCAGCATTGTACCCGTATCGTGACGCTTATCTTTTCCTGCGTTTGCCATCACGTCGCCTCTGGCAATGGAAAGATTGCAGAACGTTTCTTCATCTATCCAGCCTGCGGCATGTAATGCGGTCAGTTCGCCAAAGCTGTGTCCGCACACCGCGTCCGGGCGGATATGGAACCGTTGAAGTATTTTCAGCATTGAAAGACTGATGGCTCCAATGGCAGGCTGAGCCATATTGGTTTCCCTTAAAATCTCATCGCAACGATTTTTATTGTTCTTCAAATAGGAAGGGATGGGGAACAGGATATCTTTTAGCTGATGGCTTCCAGTGAGTGTATTGTCCATATGAGAGATGCTATCTAATGCTTCAGGGAATATACAGGCCAGATCTTTTCCCATATTAACATACTGGCTTCCCTGTCCCGGAAAAATAAAAGCGATGCTCCCCGGATCTTCAGGCCCCCCATAAAATGCATTTGGCAGAGACCAGTTGCTATCTGTTGAATTGGTTTGAAGAAGTTCGATGACGTTTCGGAAGAGTGATGGCAATTCGTCTGCGAGATAGGCTGATTCATCTCTTAACGGTTCAAACACAAGCAGAAGCCGGTGATGATCGTTACCGGAAAATTCATTGCGTGTTTTTGCCGCCATGCGTGAGATGTCCTGCCATGTGGCCCCGGTATCAATGGCATGCTTATGCTCCAGCATTTTTGCGATCAATTCCTGTTTTGTTGAAGCAGACAGGGCGAAAATCTGTATCGAGCCATCCCATGCGATTTCTTTTTTTTCTCGTGTGTATTCTTCAAGAACTACATGAAAATTACTTCCGCCAAATCCAAAGGCGCTGACTCCGCATCTACGGGGATAGTTGTGTGATGGCAGCCACGGCCGGGTATCAGTGTTTAAGTAAAAGGGGCTTTGATCTAAACCAAGATGCGGGTCGGGTTCATGCGCTTTCAGAGTTGGCGGCAATACTTTATGATGAAGGGCAAGAGCTGATTTAATTAAACCAGCAGCGCCAGCCGCAGATTTTGTATGGCCGATCATGGATTTCACAGATCCCAGTGCACAGGAACTGGGTCGCTTGCCTGAGTTGCTGAAAAATTGATGAAGCGCTTTAAACTCGGTGATATCACCCACACGGGTGCCTGTGCCATGGGCTTCGATAAGCTCAACGGTCGCAGGATCAATATCCGTGAATTCGTATGCCCGCTGGAGCGCTTTTACCTGGCCCTCTACTCTGGGTGCGTAGATGCTCTGGGATTTACCGTCACTGGACGTGCCCATCGATTTAATGACTGCGTATATCTTATCATTATCCCGTTCCGCCTCATCCAATCTTTTTAAAATGATCAATCCAACCCCTTCCCCAAGAACTGTTCCATCCGCGTCTTTTGAAAATGGCCGTGCATCTCCAGTCGGTGAAAGGGTGTGAGTTTTTGAAAAGCACATGTACATGAATATGTCGTTTAGAGTGTCCACACCGCCGGTAATCACCATACTGGATCGTCCGGAAGATAATTCCATTATGGCCAGATGGATGGCGCTCATGGAGCTTGCACAGGCTGCGTCAACAACACAGTTGGTTCCGCCCAGATCCAGCCGATTGCAAATTCTTCCTGCAACAACATTCCCCAGAAGACCCGGGAAGGAGCCTTCCTGCCAGCTTACATACGAGGATGAAATTTTGCTGATGACTTCCTCAGTTTTTTCAAGGGAGACGCCCGAATCATGAAGCGCTTTTCGCCATTTTGGGAATCCAAGACGGGCGCCCAGGGGGAGTACCAGTTCCTGCGTGCCGGTGACACCCAGGATAACACTGGTTTTTTCACGGTCAAATGATCTTCCGTTTTCACCATACCCTGAATCGTCCAGAGCCATCTTCGCTGCTACAAGGGCGAGTATCTGAGATGTATCTGTGGCTTCAAGAGATGAAGGGGGTATTCCAAATTCCGATGGATCAAACGAGACAGGAGATAAAAAGCCTCCGCGTTTACAGTAGGTATGATCAGGCGTTTTTGGGTCGCTGTGATAATATTCCTCTGGAGACCAGTGCGAATCAGGAATATCGGTAATTCCGTCTATACCCTGAAAAAGAAGGCGCCAGTACCCTTGCAAACCTTCAGCTTTTGGAAACAGACAGCCAACTCCTATGATAGCAATAGGGGTCACATATGCGTCTGATTTTTTATTAAAATCCATACGAAAATTCCGGAGAGAGAAAACTAAGATTGAAGATAATTAATTGAATTTTAAAATTTATTGATCATTAATATTGGTTATTTCCCATGAATTAAAAAATATAGACTTTTGTCTATAATTCAAAACAAAGATATTTGCAAGGGGTGGATTTGAAAATTTATGGTTGTTATATTGATATAACAAGTTTATAATTCGTCATGGTTTTCTCCTGTGCGTTGTTGAGGAAAAAGGGCAATAAAGGGACAACGGGTCATCCATGATAAAGCTATATACGAACAAGGAACTCTCAGAAAAACTTGGGATTAATCTTGCCAAGTGGAAGCGCTGGTCTCGGGAATTCCTTCCTCCTGATCCTCTGGGCGGGATGCAGTCCGGGTTTACCAGACAATATTATTTTAACGATGCATTTCATGTCATGCTTGGAGGCCATCTGGTTGGAGATTTACGCTTCAGCGTTTACGAGGCCAGAATGATTATTGAAGCGCTGAAAGACTGGCTGGCAGAAAAGGGATTTTACATGCACCCAGGGCAATTACCCGAAACACAGCATGCACCATCAGAAACTATAACATACCGGATTTTTATCCAGTATCATCCTGAAAAAAAACAGATGGATTTTTCATATAGAATCAGAGGTGTGCTTTCTGATACGCCTGTTCAACAGAATGATATGGCGGCAAGAGACGAACGCTATATTGAAACCATTATCCGCTCAGGCGACAGGCCATCGGTCGATGACGGTGTGGTATTTGAAAAACTTCTTGATATTACAGCCTTATATGAGGTTTTTATCCGAAGGCTTGAGTTCAAAAAGGCTTAGGCTATTTTCCCAGCAGGTTCCAAATGATTTTTTCATCCATGGGGGTAAATGCGGCTGCGTTTGATGGAAGCGCTATTCCCTGGCTGCGCAGCCAACCCGCGCGTGTTACAATGCTCGCCCCATACAGCAGATTCAGTGCGAGTGTCACTACGTTCCGGTTTTTATAATCTTCAAGAAATGTTCCGTTTACCCACTCATTAAATGCGCCTATGGCCGGTCCGCACCAGATCTGGTAATCAATGGTTCGTGAGGGATCTCCGGTTTTGGCCCATGTGGAGGCACGCCCCAGATAGGATCGAAAAACAAAGGCCATCTTCTGTTTAGGATTCTTTTCTCCATGATCAATCTGAATGGGATCGATGGCTGCGAAGAATTTCTTTGTCTCTTCCCATTCTTCATGAAAGCTGCAACGGAGCAATTTTTTTTCAATAAACTCCTTTTGATCATCCGGGATATCTTCAAACCGATCGTATCGGGTGTAGAGATCATACAGTTTTGAAGCGCGCATGGGAAACATGGTGCCGCGTTTTAGCACTTGTACCTTAACCCCCATCTCAAACATATCTGCTGAAGGCGCCATGACGACATCGGCCTGTTTTGCCTGAGCGAGCATCTGGCGCACTGTTTCAGAGGTGCCGGCCTCCACACAGGACTGATTGATGGATCCGGTCAGCACATACGAAGCACCCAGAGCAAAGGCCGCTGCCACAGACTCAGGCGTTGCGATTCCACCGCCCAATCCGACTCCGATGGGGGCATTGAAT
>JAABPS010000084.1 GCA_011391835.1 Desulfobacteraceae bacterium | reverse complement strand
GCACCGCTTCAAGAAGCTCTTTTTCTTTACTTTTCAGGGATTTGATTTCCATAACGGCTATCTTATCCTGTCTGTGGCCAAATCATCATTATTTTCGTGAATATAACAGAGCAATAGATTTGCATAACATCGGATCACAGGGGCCAATGGAATGCATCGGTGCATACTCCTGTCGGCGCCATATTTTAATTATGCAAAATTTTCATAAATAGAGCAATTACCATGCCATTTGAAGGGGGTGTGGAATTATATTTGGCAACTGGCTGGTAATAGAAAACTTATTCAATTTAATATAATGAAACTGATTCAGTTCATAGCTGGAAAAACAGAAAGATTTTTTCATAGCATAGAAAGATTTTTTCACCTCAAAAAAAATACTTATATTGATCTATCTGGTAACAAGGGATCTTGGCGCGGTAATGCCGTACTTTCGGATCTTACTGCGCAGGGTGGGAAGCGATATTTCAAGTTGCCGGGCCGCTTCGGTGCGGTTCCAGCTCAGCGCAGTAAGAGTGTGTTGGATATGCTCTTTTTCCATGTGGGATAAAGAATAGGTGGAAAGGCCTGATTCATGAGTGGATTGATTAGAAGAAAGAATGTTTTCAATTTCATCCAAAAGTATTACAGTACCCCGGGCGCGCACAACAGCCTCTAAAAGCACATTTTCAAGCTCCCGCACGTTTCCGGCCCAATGCTGTTTCATCAGGCAATCTATCACGCCGTCTTGTAATTTGGTTACCTCTGTTCCCAACTCAAGGTTTATTTTTATTAAAATATGATTGACCAGATCCTGGACATCAGAGAGCCGGTCTCTCAGTGGCGGTACCTGAATTGTAACAACACGAAACCGAAAGAAAAGATCCTGCCTGAATTTTCCCTGACTTACCATGGTAGAAATGTCCCGATTGGTGGCGGCTATTATACGACAGCGGGATTTCAATTGATGTTGCCCCCCAACACGCATGTATTCATGACGTTGCAGAAATCCCAAAAAATTACCCTGAAGTCTTAAAGGCAACTCTCCGATTTCATCTAAAAACAGCGTACCATTGCCTGCCAGTTCAATCTTTCCTTTTTTAGTCTCGACGGCACCGGTAAAAGAACCCCTTTCATGCCCGAACAATTCGCTTCCCAAAAGCGATTCGACTACTGCTGAACAATCCAGGACGACAAAAGGTTCTTTATCATACAGGCTGTTTCTATGGATCACCCTTGCGATCAGCTCCTTGCCGGTACCGGTTTCACCCTGAATGAGAACCGTTGCTCTGTTTTGACAGAGTAGTCCGATCGTTTTAAATATTTTACGCATCTGTTCGCTGCGGCCTATGATTACTTCCGGATCGGGTGTATTTCCCACCTCGTCCGGAATCGGGGTTTTGCGATCCGCTTCGAGAACGCACAGGGCGCGGGTGATTGCCTTTTCAACCGCATCAGCATCCAGAGGCTTATGAATATAATCGGAAGCGCCCCGTTTCATGGCCTGAATAGTGGTTTCCATGTCCTGAAAGGCCGTTATCATGATGACCTTGGTGAGACTTTCTCTGGCTAGTATTTGGTCTAGTATATCCAGACCGTTACTATCCGGCAGACGAATATCTAGAATGACTATTTCCGGCTTATGAGCGCAGAAAAGGGCAAATCCTCTTGCTCCGGTATCTGCCTTGAAGGTCTGATGCCCCTTTTCACTTAAAAACATCTCAAGGGTTTCAAGAATTGATCTTTCATCATCGACAATCAGTATTTTTGCCATTCCATGTACCGTGTTTTAAGAAAATATGTTCAAAGCGGCAGGGATATTTTAAACTCAGCGCCGCCATCACAAATATTTTTCACTTCAATTTTGCCATCATGGGCTTCGGCAATCCTTTTGACATTGGAAAGACCAAGTCCTGTACCCATGGTTTTTGTTGTAAAAAAAGGTTTGAAAATATCGCCCAGATACTTTTCGGGCACACCACAGCCCTTGTCGGATATTACCACCTCCGCAATCCGGCCATTTAGATCTCTGAGGTGGCTGCGTATCTTTATTTGTGCGTCTGCCGGAGATGCCTCCAAAGCGTTTAATAACAGATTTATAACAGCCTGACCCAATTTCTCCTCATCAGCCTGAATGTCGGGTATTCGCTGATCAAGCTCGATGTCTAAATTTATATTTTTTTCTTTGAATTTCATTTCCAGCAGTTCCATGGATGAGACGAGGATGCGGTTTAGTGAATTCAGGTTAAAATTCAAATTTATGGGCTTGGCAAAATCGAGAAGTTGCTTGAGTATGTTTTCAAGACGTTTAACTTCACGCACGGAAATATCAATGCGCCGTTTGTCATTGCCTTTAAGCTGAAGGTTTTTCTTTAGTATTTGAAGATTCATCTGCACCGCTGAAAGAGGATTGCGTATTTCATGGGAAAGCGATGTGGTAATCTGGCCGATATAGGCCATACGTTCGGTTTCACGAATCTTTTGTTCCATCCTGACGCGCTGTGTAATATCACGGCAAATACCGATGCTGGAAAGTTTATTGTCGTAAAGAGTAACCTTGGCCAGTATTTCGGTCGGATAGCTTTGCCCGCCCTTGGTTAAGCGGAGGTATTCGAAAGTGCGGGGGATGCCGCGTTTCTGAAAACTCTTTTCATAGATGGCAATAAGTTTTTTTCGGCTCTTAGCGTCAATGAATGTATGGAATTTTTTGCCGATTACTTCCGACAACTGATATCCGTGCATCATGCAAAAAGCCGGATTCGCAAACACTACTGCTTCTTCCCGAACCACGAAATATCCGTCGTTGATCTCTTCAACCAGGGTTTTATATTTAAGTTCCGATTCTTTAAGTGCTGCTGTCCGGGTTTTAACATCCTCTTCCAGCTGCCGGTTATGTTCCAGTATTTTGTTCTGATGCATGGCCTGAAAGTAATTGCTGAAGCGGTGAATTGTATAGGTCAAACACCGATTGATTTGGGTATTGGCAGCTAAAAATTCCTCTACGGTCGTTTTGGCTGCGATAAGAGGTGGGACAACGGTCCTGAACAGCTCAAAGGCCATCTGCACATCAGACAGCCGAAATCCCGCTTTCAGGCGCATTTGGGAGATTTTTTCAATAAAGCGGTCGATGTAGCTGAAATCGTTATGCAGCAATACGTGGATGTTGGCGTCGTAAGCCTGCGATACTGTAGACATAAGCTCTTTCCGGGACCGCTCGGCATACTGAGGGCTTACCTGGGTTTTGAGCTGATCCACCCATTGGGTAATGATGATCGTCCTGTTTTCCTCAAGAAAATCTGATAAAGAAAAGCCCATTTGACACCAATGCCCACCTGTTATTTGCTCTTGATAATTTATATTTGTTATAACAAGCAGCACCGCAGATGTCAAACCAAAGGCAGGAGAAATTCTGTTACTGTTGACAGAGATGGCTGAGATTTGAATACATTCAGTCGTATATTGACTTCAGACAAACAAATGGTAGCAACAGCCATCCGAACTGCCTTATTGTCTTGGCGATGAGAAGTGGCTGTCCATCGCGGTTGTTCCGGTTGTCGCGGAATCTATGGTTGCTTGAGTTTATTTTCAGTTTCTGTTACGGTAACTGATGTTACAGGTTGCTCAACTTTTTCGGTTAAAGGTGTCCTTGAAAGGCGGAACCCTATGCGAAGGCTCCTGGTATCCGGGGCTGTGTCGCTGCGATTCGCCGCAACGCAGCTCCTCGCGTCGTTGAACCAGCTGCCGCCCCGATTTACCCGGTTCAAGCCCGATGAAGGGCCGGCAGGATCGGTAACGCTGCCGGATGGATAATCTTCCTTCCAGTCCTGACACCATTCCCAGACATTTCCGTGCATATCATAAAGCCCCCATGCGTTTGGAGAAAAGGATCTTGTTTTGACCGTTGTGTCTCTGTGTATTCCTTTTGAACAGCCTGAAAAGGGATAATGTCCATCATAATTAGCCTGATCGGTTGACAGGCAGTTTCCGGTATAAAAAGGTGTTGTGGTCCCCGCTCTTACGGCGTACTCCCACTCGGCTTCTGTAGGAAGGCGATAGCAGTTGACACCTTCATTCTTATTCAACCGCTTTATAAATTCCTGGGCATCATTCCACGAAACCTGCTCAACCGGGCAGTCACCTCCACAGTTTTTGAAATGAGACGGGTTTTTTTTCATAATCGATTGCCACTGCTTCTGTGTTACCTCGGTTGTCTGCATGTAAAATCCATTTGTCAGAGTCACCTGGTGCTGAATCTCATCACTATCTCTTCTCTGTTCATCCGGAGGTGAACCCATCATGAATATGCCGGGCTTGATATATATAAATGTCATGCCGATGGAATTGGTGATTTTGGGCTCAATAAGAAGTTTTTTTGCAAGTCTCTTTGTTGATACGAGCAGTTCGTCAAGTTCGCACTTGCATTCATCTTTGGCAGAAATCTCCGCCTTTCCGGTTTTGACGTCTATCAACTTAAGTGTGAGATAATATGTCTTTCTCTCAAGACTGAGGGAGCCATTTACTATCTTTCCCACACCAAGTGTCCGTCCGGCCTCTACTTTGCACTCCTCCGCCACGCAGCCGGACATCAGGAATTTCTTCTCTTTGAGTATTTTGTCCATGTTGCTCTGGTCTATCACTTTGTATTTGCCGGATTGAGAAAACTCATTAATTACACTTTCTGAAAGAGGCCGGGAAAGGCTTTTATCCCCGGTTATGATTTCAAAGTCAAAAATGGCTATGGAGTTTTCAACCGTCGTTATTACAGGCTTGTTCATTTTTTCAGCGGCTAACGGACCGGACACGTAAAGTATTATAAAAAGTAACGGGGAAAGCGCTTTAATTGCCTTCTTCATTCTATAGAACCTCATTTTCATAATATTGCATCAACTACATCTAAAGATTGGAACAGTGCTGATTTGAATACCATAGCTTATTAAATATTCAAAATGAAATGTCAGGAAAAAAGAAAATCAGGATTTATTTTTAAGCGGGGTGAATTTTAGAAACAGCAAAATTCAGCCAAAATAACTTCAATTATTATGTTTTGAAATCATGCATCTTAATCGAGGTGTGCTGGATATTGTGCTACGGGAATGAGTGCTCGCCGAACATCACTTTATATGTCTTTTTAAAAAGTACCTTAAATTTCTCTCGTGTTATACCTCTGAATCCCCGGCACATATTGCGGTCAATATCCGGTTCATCCCTGCCTTTTCCGTCGTGCCGATGATTGTTCCTCCATCCAGTGCCTGATACGGTTAGCGTCTGCGAGACGGGTTAGCTTGCCTTGAGAATCAAGCAGCACAATTAGAAGTGACCGCTTAGCTACAGAAACTTGCATTACCAGGCAGCGGCCGGCCTCATTAGTGAAGCCTGTTTTGGAGAGACCAATCTGCCAGCGCGGGTTCTGGATCAGGCGATTGGTATTATGGAATTCTATTTTGCGGCGCCCTGATTGAATCGAAGCTTCTTCCCGGGTGGTGAATTCCCTGACAAGACTATATTGGTAAGCTGCGTCCACCATCATAGCCAGGTCCTGAGCGGAGGAGGTGTTGCCGCTGGAGAGTCCGGAGGTATCTTCGAAACGCGTTCTGGAAAGTCCCAGCAATCCGGCCTTGGCGTTCATTTCAAGAATAAAGGCTTCGAGACCGCCAGGGTAAGTCCGCCCAAGAGCATGAGCAGCGCGGTTTTCGGAAGCCATTAAGGTCAACAGCAGGGCATCTTCACGTGTGAGACTTGTGCCCACGGGAAGGCGGGATGGGCTGTAGCAAAGAGTGTCCACGTCTGAGGGTTCAATGGTAATTAATTCCTCGAGGTCGATATGGGCATCCAGCACTACCATTGCGGTCATGAGTTTGGTGATGGATGCAATGGGTAATACCATCTTTGACTGTTTCTGAACCAGAAACTCACCTGTCTGCTGGTCCATCACCAATGCGGAAGCGGAGCGTAGAATGAGTTTCCGGGGAGTCCGCTTGACTTTGACGGACGAATGCTTCTTATGAACTGCTTTCGATTTTGATGATTTTGATAATCCTGCTGCCCCCTGGACATCGAGCAATCCAACACTAAAAAGTATCAACAGGATCACCATACCATATCTTCTTGCCATTCTCCCTCCGTGATTTAAACTGAAACAGTTTGTATTCACAATCGCTTCAATGTTTGCGCTTTCGCATACTTTTCGGAATTTGTCAATTTATACTTCCGGAAAGATGGAACCCGGCTTATCTTTTTGCTGAGAATCACTATGGTTTGGTGTTCAGTTCGACGGTTATGCCGTCTGCCTCTGATCCGGGTTCGAGTATTATCAGCCGCACACGGCCGGTAGCGACCAGCCGGTCGCGGTCATCCGTTACCTGCGCTTCCCACACGTGTGAGCGTTTTCCTGTCAATACCGGTCTGGCGGTGCAGCGCAATGTTCCGGAGCGAACTGCCCGCAGGAAAGAGGTTGTGTTTTCAAGCCCCACAGCGGTTTTCCCTTCGGAAAACACATTCAATGCCGCGCCTGTGCTGCACAATGTCTCGATTATGCCGGAGTATACGCCTCCATGTACTATACCATAAGGTTGAAGGTGTCTCTCGTCGATTTTTATTTCGGCAACATACTCGTCCCGGACGGCTTTGATGAAACGAAGCCCAATAGATTTGTTGAATCCGCCTAATAGTTCGTTTATCATCTCCACAGCGTTTTCAGGAAATTCATTCATTCTCTGTTGCTCCTTTGGTACTTTTACCGGCATGATCATTTGTAATTGCTCAGAAATCAAAAGCCGGGAGTCATAATCCAGAATAGAAGCATTGTCTTCTCCCGCAATTTATCAACCTTTATCAAGCTGAACAATGGCAAAGCGAGATCTTTGCATAACTATTGCGAAGGCACATATCTCCTACTATGCCTCATATGATTCTATCATTAGTCAAAGGTCTCAAAGCATCACCTTAACAATATCAGGTATCCTTTTTATTCTGACGCCTGATTAGCTACTGTGTTTAAATCTATCTGCGTTCTTATGTTTAAATCTGTGGCTGAACAGTTACCGTCATTTCCAAACAATTCCTGCATCTGAAGCGGAATTGACGAGGTTTCGATGGTTTTCGGAAATATTCCATCCGGCAGCAGCAATGTAAGCGCACGCGCATGGAGCGCAATACGGTCAAACGCATAATTGCGTTTAAGGTAGTTTGCTGCCCGGGCAGAGCCATAGCGCGTGTCACCGGCAACCGGGTGACCGGACAGTTTCGCGTGTCGCCTTATCTGATGGGTCCGACCCGTGAGAAGTTCAATTTCTACCATCGTATAATGAGAGCTATGGGCAAGAACCCGGTAACGTGTTTCGGTGTTATGACGGCGCCCCGGGCCTTCAGGATTAACCCGTCCTCCGGCAGTATCTGAAAGAGGCCACTGCCATATTCCCCACAAATCATCTCCTCCCGGGTTTTCGAGCAGGCCGTGCAAAATAGCCGAATATCGCTTTATTACCAGGCGGGATTGAAACTGGTTTGAAAAAAACCGAAATATTTCCCGTGAGGCGGCCGTAATAACAATGCCGCTCGCCTCCTTGTCGAGACGATTAACAGGATTGACGCCAAATTCCGGGTCAAAATCTATCTGCCCTTTTTCAGCTGTTTCATTTTGAAGATGGGTTAATACAAAGGAGCAAAGATCCATTCCGGGCATATTGTGGACAGTCATGCCTGCAGGCTTATCTACAACCAGCCAGCCCTTTCCTGCAGCAAGCACCGGTATCTGAAAAGATCCACAGTTAATCGGTTTCAAATGATCTCATCACTTTATTACATTATTTTATTTCGTCAACAGTTAAGGGAAAAACCGAAAGCGGTTCGCACCTGTCCGGGTGTATGACAACAGGATTTTCATACCTGAACCCTATTCCTTCTTCAGGGCAGGCATATTGCATTGCACAGATAAGAAGTTCTCCAGCCTGGTAAACATGATCAGGGTTTGTCCAGTATGGGAACGGTCCGTCGTTTAATCCGATGCGCCATTCATCCCCCATCAAGCCGATGCCATGTTCGAACCCTGGTACCATGTAGTCTGAAAAACCCCGTTCATCGGCAAAGCCCATCATCTTTTCAGCCAGTTCCGAAGGAGTAATTCCGGCTCTGTAGCTCTTGAGCGTTAGCCGGACAATGTCGAGGAAATTACCGGCATGCCACCATTGCCGGTCAGTAACCGGAGCAATCAGATAGTTGTGTGAGTGGTCGCCGAGGCCTAATTTGAACATTGCATGGATGTCGACCATCAGCGGCTCACCTGCCATGATTTCTCTTCTGGAAGCCGGTGTGCAAGCTCCACCGGTCAGCCCTGTCCGGTAACCGCTTGCAATTTCATTGCCGCCGGTAAATGACCATTCCCATTCGCTCCCCGCCCTGCGCATGGCAAAGGCTGCAAGACCGGCGATCCCGGTTTCGGTCATCCCGCGGTATCCACCGTCTTTCAGGGCATCGAAAACCGCCTGATGCCCGATATCAACGATTCGGGAAGCTTCACGAAATCGGTTGATGGTTCCGGCATCCTTTATCATGGACAGCTTATCTACGATAGTGTGCGCATTGACAAGTTCACAGCCCGGCAGAGCTGCGGAAAACCGCTCAAACTCGTAATGGGTAAGGTTTCCTTCCGGCAGATAATTTGACATACCGCTTTCGATCCCGATCCGGCCCCGTCCTCCGGCAAGCAGGTCCTTAATGAAATCTGAAATCAGCTCTATCTGGTCCTGCCCTCCCATTGGTGCGAAACCAAATACGTTCGATTCGTCAAGCCAGCTATCATCGGCGACACGGGCGGCGTCGATTACAAACGTAAAGGCTGTGGGAAGACCTTCAGGCGGTATTACAACAAAGCTGCGCCAGGGACAGAAGGCATCAAGAGTCCATGATAGCGTACGCAGACGGGAGCCTAGATAAACGTCTATATTCGCCTTAGCCATTTCAGATTGGATCATCCTGATGCGCGCCTGAAAATCGATAAAAAATGGATCATTTTGAATTGTCATAAAATCTCCTCGATATAAAAGATCGATTGATTTAATAAGCTGCCGGAATTGTGGAAAGAACCTTGTTGAGACGGTCGGCAATGGATGCCAGCTTAAGGGCTTTGATCATATTCCCCTTAAGCTTGAGTTTCCCCGTCATCAGGGCTTTCTGGGAACCTAGTTCAGCCCTTGAGATTCTGGCGAAAGTTTCGTATTTCCCGGTAATCCTGAATTCGGCATCGGGCGGTTCTCCCTCGCCGAGGATAAGATCTGCGAACAGACCCTTTTCGAACCGGAAAAAAAGATACTTATCCTTTCCGTTCGGGCAGTCGAGGTATATATTGGACATGGATGACGTGATAAAATTCATTCGTTCCGGGCTGAGTTCGGATTTGAGCCGCCTTTCAGCTTCATCACGCCAGTCGGGAGTCAGATACTGGATTATTTTTGTCATTTAAACCTCCAAGCTAAGGATACACCCATTACAAGTCGAAATAGCGTAATTAAACCGCAATTACAAGTTCAATAGTGAAATTGAGCGAGAGCTACAGAACACTTCATTTAATGTCCTTGTAAAGATCGACGATTAAGGGGATGTATAAGCCTGAACACTTATGCTTGGAATCGGAAGGACTCCCCAAAACGGCATTATACCAATAATTGCACTTTGGACTCATGCTGCAGATCATGCCATAGGGCACCCAAAAGTTCCTGATAATTACTGCCGGCATATTGGCTGCCAAAAACAGATTAATATAGTACGTACCTGTTCTATACGATAGATAATTCATCTGT
>JAABPS010000083.1 GCA_011391835.1 Desulfobacteraceae bacterium | reverse complement strand
TTTCAATGATAAATTCCATATTCATACCCATTTTTATTCCTGTTTTGAAATGAGCGGATTTAAAAATAAGTGTGTTCGGCTTGCAGCAGCACCGGAGATCATAAAAAGCAATATTTAAATTCCTTTTTATCTCCATCAGTTATCAAACCATATGGCAGTTATACCCGCCTGTCAATTAATACAGCCAAATCCATGTGATATGTATCACACGGCACTAAACCAGAAAATACATAACTATTTTTTCCGCTCTGGTGCAGGATCATTTGACTTGGTGGATTATTTATGCTTTCAAATACGAAACAGAATTTTCCAAACAGGAGGTTTCATGCA
>JAABPS010000082.1 GCA_011391835.1 Desulfobacteraceae bacterium | reverse complement strand
GTATGTACCACAAGGAGTTGAACCAAAAAAGACATAACTATTTTACCTGCCCTGTTGCAGGATCATTTGACTTGATGACGTATTTATGCTTTCAAATACGAAACAGATTTTTCCAAACAGGAGGTTTCATGCAGCGAGTGCTTGAAGATATCAGGGTTCTTGATTTTGGGCGATTTATTGCCTGCCCGTATTGCGGCATGATGCTGGCGGATATGGGCGCAGAAGTGATCCGCGTTGAACGCCCGGGCGGTGAAGAGGATCGCACCATCGGGCTTATTGGCCCCAACGGGCAGAATGTGTCTTATCCCAGTTATGCGCGGAATAAAAAAGGGATTACGTTAAATCTGCTGAAAAACGATTCCGGCAGGGAAGTCTTAAAGGATCTGGTTAAGGAATGCGATGTCGTAATACACAACTTCAGTCCAAACGCTGCTAAAATGATGGGCCTGACGTATGAAGAACTCTCAGCCATTAAACATGATATTATTTTAACAGCCATTTCCTGTTTTGGAAGCAGTGGCCCCTACGCAAACCGACCCGGTTTTGATTTCATTGCGCAGGCCATGTCCGGTGCCATGGCTTTAGGCGGTTATACCGACAAACCGCCGGTTCGGGCTTTTATGAACCCTATGGATTTCAGCACAGCTCTTTCGGCTGCCTTTGGAACCCTTCTCGCGTTAAGGCACAGAGATATGACAGGTGAAGGACAAATGGTGGATCTCTCTCTTCTTCGAACCGCCATTTCCTTTAACGCTCCGCAAATCGCGGAGGCCGAAGTCCTTGGACGGTTACGGCCCAGAGTTGGAAACCGTGCTGCATATCTTGGGCCCACCGACCTGTTCAAATGCAAAGATGGATATGTGTTTATTGCGACCATTATGAATACGCTTTTCCGCAGGCTGGCCAAAGCCATCGGACATGAAGAACTGCTGGAAGATCCTGAGCTGTACAATGACCTTCAGCGGTTTGAACTTCGCCACCGCATCGATCCGCTCATTAGCGAATGGACTGCCCAGCGGACAATTGACGAGGTCGTTAAAGTCATGGAACAGGCGCATATTCCCTGCGGCCCCTATCTTGAGCTTGATGAAGTATCAAAGGACCCTCATGTGAAAGCAACAGGAATGATCGAATACACAGACATGGAAGAAGAGGGGCTTGAACATCTTCCGGTATGCGGCATACCGCTCAGGCTTTCAAAGACCCCTGGAATGGTTGTAACGCGTGCCCCGCGAATTGGCGAACACAATAAGGAGGTCTACAGTGAACTGCTCGGATACAGTGATGAAAAAATTGCAGAACTTGTGTCTAAAAATGTAATATAGAAAAACTCATCGCCTGTTCGTTAACTACATCGCTGTCACACAAGCTTTTGCTGTTTTGCCAGCGGCATGGCAGCCTTGTAACTCATCGTATATAATGCTTCAACGCTCGTTCCACATGTACCCGTTCTGGGATCAGTTTTTGATCCAGCATGATCCTTTCCGTCTGTTTCCATGCCTGCGTGTCAATGCTTCCAATCTTAATTTTTAATGAGGGTTTGACAAGGCTCCGTGTCACAGCAAGCTGTTCTTCAAGATGAACCCTGGGCGTATCCTTGTCAAATTTTCCCACCAGTGTTAAAGATTTTTCCCTGTTTGCAGGATCTAACGATTCCTCCCACGCAGCGAGCAGAGCGCGAATAAATGTTTTTACAATTTCCGGATGATCCATGAGCATTTTTTTTGATGTAACAATGGAGTTTGCAACGAACTGAACGCCCAATTCAGCAGGATTGACATAGCCGATTTCTTCTCCGGACGCACGAAGTTTGCTTGCAATGGTAATGCCCTGAGAATTTCTGTACACAGGCCATAAATCAACTTTATCTTGGTAAAAAGGCGTATAATCATAGCGAACACTAAATAACGTTACCTCGTTGTCAGCAATCTTTTCCTTCGCAAGGAGCGTGCGCATAATAGTTTCATCATTTCCCCCATAGGTAACCCCTATAACCTTCCCTTTCAAGTCTCGTATCTGCTGAATGTTAAATTTTTCCGTTCTATGGATCCACTGCAACGGATTTATTTGAAAAAGCTGAGCAATAACCACGACCGGCGCACCTTTGGATAGCGCTCGGATAACCTGATCAGCAGATGCCACGCCAAAATGAGCATATCCCAGCTCAAGCTCCCGGATCGCATCTCGTTCCGGCCCTCCCTCTTTAACCGTTACATCCAATCCTCTGGTTTTAAAAAAGCCATTCGCATCCGCATACAGATCCCCCACAACGCTTGCGTTAAAAAGCCACTTTAAGCGGTAGTTCATTTGAACTGACTTTTGAGCGGCAAACCCATTTTCTGTTTTTATAAATAGGCTGATCAAGATGACCGCCGGCAAGGTGTAAATTAGTTTTATTAACTTCCCACCCATTACTTCTTGCTCCTTTTTTTATCCCTTCCATCGTTTATTGATCATATATCCTGCCATCTCCAACATTCCCTGATACACGGATAAGGATACTCCTATGGTGAAAAGCGCAACCAGTATTTTAGAAAGATTACTCTGGTATAAAGCAATGCGAATACTGTAACCTATGCCGGCGTTGGCTGCAATGAACTCCGCTACAATGGTGCCTGCCATGGCAAGAGTAGCGCTTCCTGCTATTACGGTTGTCAGCTTGCTCAGATTTTCAAACGCACGAATCTTCACTTCAAGCTGCCACCGCATGCGACCGGTAATTCTATAGAAATGCTCGATGTCTGAAATGGGCTCCGACATGATGCCGACAACTGATAGAAGTAACGGAAAATAGCAAATCATCGCCGCGATCAGCAGTCTTGAAATAAAACCATCTCCCAGTAGAATAAAGACAATGGGCGCAATAGCCACAATTGGATAGGCCTGGAAATTATATGCAGCCACCTTGACAAACGACCCAAACCAGGTCGCCTGACGGCCGATAACCCCTATGGAAATCGCAAGAACTATTGAGATGAACTGGCCGATGATGGCAACGGAAAGGGTATCCATAACATCTGAAAAATAACGGGGTAACGTTTCCCGGCAGGTCTCCCAAATTTCAACAGGTCCAGGGATGACATAATCGGATAAATTCAGAGCATATTTGATCACGAGCAGAAGAAAAAGCCCCAGCAGATAGATGATTAAAAATTGGTAGATCCGCCTAAGAAGCATTCATAATCTCCAGCATGGCAATTTCCTGGTCTTTTTTCTCAACCTGTTGACCCCTTGAAAAGTCGAGTCCTTTTACTATCTGAATCTGTGGCTGCTTATGTGCATCACGAAACACGTAGATCTGCTTGCAAAATCTAGAAACCTCGACAACATTATGAGATATATAAAAGAAACACGCCATTGGAAATGTCTCTTTGATTTTCAGAATGATCTCTTCTTTTGTCAATTCATCAACATTGGCAAGGCTCTCGTCCATTATCAGAAGGTCAAAGTCCTGCAGCAGATATCGTATCAAATTTACACGATTTTGCTGCCCAAGAGAAAGCTTAGAAAATCTGGACGTTAAGTAGCCATGTATGCCAAACGCCTCAATGAGTTCAGTTTTTAGCCCATTTTTAGACAAAGGGGTTATCTTATCGATATGACGTCGAACGCTGGACCAGCCCGGAAGTCTTTCCAGATTGTATGAATACAAAAAAATATTTAAATGTTCTGTTCTGATGTCACCTGAAAAATCTCTTATGCCGCCGGTAACTATCTTGGCGAAACTGGTTTTCCCTACGCCGGATGGCCCAAATATGCCATACAAACCGGGTTCAGTAACCTTAAGCATAAGATCCCTGAAAACATAATCCTCGGCATCTGGATAGCGGAAAGAGATATTTCTGCATTCAAAAAGCATTTGCTTTAATCAAATTCACTTGGCAGAATAGGACATTAAGCAGCTTCGCCATTAAAATAAGGTCCCTGATCGGTGATATTTTTTTCAGACTTGTCATGTTTAACACAGAAGCGCTGTTATTGCAATTTCCTCTTCACAGGTTTCCAAGAAAACGATTCTTTATTTTTACCTATGAAAAAGACTTGGCATATATTTTGCTGCTCTATATGTCAGTCCTCAATAAAATAGCATATATTCAATCAAAGCTATTCATGCATTAGCCCATTAAAAGGTTGAAAAATGGAACAGTCTCTTTCGTCAGTTCAAAAAAACCCTGAGATACATCTCCTTATTATCGAAGATGATTTCGAGATTGTCGATCTGGTTCAGGAAATTTTAGAGACTACAGGAAATATCCCATTTAACTGTTCATCTGCCGCAACCCTTTCACAAGGGCTTGCCATGTTAGCAGAAAAAAAATTTGATATCATATTGCTCGATCTTTCCCTGCCTGACAGCCAAGGTTTAAATACCCTCCATAAAACATTCCTGATGGCGTCCGACATTCCCATCATCCTGTTAACCGGCATGGATGATGAAGCCTTAGCTATTGAAGCGCTCCAGGCCGGCGCACAGGACTATATTGTAAAAGGACGCAATGAATCCTTCTTTCTTGCACGTTCCATCCGGTATGCAATCGAGCGGAAGAGAATTGAAAATGCGTTGAGAACGAGCGAACTGCGCTATCGCATATTGTTTAACAGCATTGATGATGCCATTTGTGTATTTGAAATAGATGAAAACCTGATGCCTGGCAAGCACATTGAAGTCAATGATGCGGCCTGCCGAAAACTTGGCTATACAAGAGAAGAATTTCTTCGTTTATCCATTCATCAGATTCTCGCTCCGAAACATCAAAATGATCTTTATTTTATATCAAAAAAAACTTATTGCGGATAAAAAGCTTCTTTTTAAGACGAAACTCCTCGCCAAGTCAGGTGAAAAACTTCCTGCTGAGATTAATTCGCTTCTTTTCAATCTTCAGAAAAAAACCTTTGTTCTATGCGTTGCCCGCGATATTCGTGAGCGCAAACAAGCTGAAGAAGAAAGGCTCAATTTGGAAAAACTTCAGGGGGTTATCGAAATGGCAGGCGCTGTATGTCATGAAGTAAACCAGCCATTGCAAATCCTTTCCGGATTGGTGGATATATTATGTCTGGATATGCAGAAAAATGATCCCCGGCATATTGAACAGAACCAACTTCATAAAGAAATTAAAAATGAAATTCAACGAATGTCCAAAATGAATAAAAAAATCATGAATATTACCAAGTATGAAACAAAAGAATACCTGGATTGCAAAATCATCGATATAGACAAATCCTCAAACTAAACCCGCCATTTTCTTTAGTGCTAAAATCAAAGCTTCCATTGTAAACATTTCATGATTTCAAATTATTGATCCTACGTATAACCTGTTTATTAACGATCATATTGTAACGAGTTGAAAGTATTTTTCAAGACTTGCAGAAATATGTATGACGTAGTATAGTGCAAATGTTTAAAAATTATATTTGGAGGAACCCTATGAAGTTCTATACAATAGAAATTGATGAAAAAGTATGGAATTATCTAAAAAAGAATGCTGAGCCTTTTAAAGATACACCCAACTCGGTGTTAAACCGAATCATTTTCGGACAGGGCGCAAAATCTGTTTCGCCGATCAGCTTAATTTCCGAACCCGATAAAAATCAAACAACCAAAATCGAAATACGCCCGGATAATGACTTAATTGTAGATGGTATAAAACTTGAACTGGAAGATACCGAAAAAAAAATAAGACCGCTTTCTCTCAATACAGCACGAAGCAATACAACACGAAGTTCTCGTTCCGATGAGATTGAGAGTTTGCAGCTTGAGATAGAAAGCAAATTTGATACAGGCAATAAAGGGATGAGTACTCCTTTTGAACAAAATCTCAGCCTAAACCCCGATAAGGATATCGATGACTTCATCAACGAACTGGAAAAATCAAATTCGTCCATGTCTCTCAGGGACGAGTTTTCAAAAATATTAAAGGAAATTCCTGGTGTGAATGGTGAATGGAAGGAAATTTCTATCAAGCCAAAACAGGAAGAAGTTATCGAGCATCCATCGCAAACGCTTAAACCCTCTTTTAAGCAACCTCCTGAAATACCGAAACGGCAGCCATCACAACTTGCTGAAAAACCGCCTGAAAAGAAAAAGCCAAAGCTGCTGAGCATTGAGGATAAGCTTATTTACTCTCTGGGAGAGCGGTTAAAAAACCAATGGGGTGAGTTCCGGCAGGAAGGCATTGGATTGCTTATCTTTGCGAATAAAACTGTTCTTTGTAAATTTTCCAAATATGATGAAGAAAATAACAGATGGTTCTGGGGAGTTTCTCAGGCGGACCGTTACGCCTGGGGTCCTCAAAACTGGCTGGCGCTGATATTGGAAAATGAAGATCAAAGAAGTTTTTCCTTTCTCCTGTTTAATTCTCAGGAATCAGGCGTATTGTTCGATCAATGCAGACAAACCACTGGAGATAAATACATCAATATGCTGATGGATGAAGCATATGAATCGCCGCGTATTCAGGAATGGCGACATCTTGACTTGAGAAATCGGAAAAAAGCTCTCCCGTTATATAACCCTGGTGATGAATAAAGGTCTGCTGACACAGTTCATAGGAGGAATTTTCTATCAGTCCTGCGTTGCTATTTAATAATAGTAGCGAATAGGATTAAAGTTCTTCCCCGGCATTAGGGTGTTGGGATTCATTTAGCGCACACCAAACTTTTTGGATTCAAATGTTTCATTTGATAAAGGACAAGTAGAATGACCTCCGACAGGCCTGACGCGAATAGCCTTCTCCGCTCACCAAATAATAAGCGCAGTGAAAACCGCCTAAAACCTGCTGTCAGGAAAGATCCCAAAGAACAGGATGCTGATGCCGGCAGCTATCTGCTATGCAGGCATTGTCTTCAGGTAATATCAAGTCCTGCAGAGCGCATCGAAGTCCAGGGATCGCACAAACATACGTTTGCCAATCCTCAGGGAATTATTTATGAGATAGGATGCTTTAAAAATGCTGCAGGATGCGGCTATACAGGGGTGCCGACAGATGAATACACATGGTTTAGAGGATTCAGGTGGAGGGTCGCCATTTGCGGGCATTGCCTCACTCATTTAGGCTGGCTGTTTATGTCCACCGCAAGCTCAAGCTTCAATGGATTAATTTTAAATCGCCTTGTTGAGTCTAAAAAAGAGATATAAAAAAAGCGAACATCTGTGGAGATGTACGCTTTCTCTCTGTTAGGTCAAAATGTAATTTTAAAAATCAGCCTTTATTCCATGGCGTTGCTGCTGCTGATTTTTGTTCCGATCGTAATTTCATTCTGCTCGCTGCAGCGAGCTTCTCTTTCTCCCCTTCACGGGTTTTGGCTCTGATCCGTATCAACACACCTAAAGCAAATAGCAGCAACATCAAATCCTGCATAATTAACCTTGTAGATGTATCCCATACGCGAGGATTAAAAAATAAATCAATGACCAGACCACAAAGAGCAATAACCAGCATAACTACTGCCCATATAGTCACTATATCTTCTCCCATTAACTAATTATAAGTGGATCCCAATAAACAACAGCCAGCGCCACACGCTCCTGTCAGCGGCAGTCTTGTTGATATTTATGAAACCGAACAAGACCGCACCCGCGATGATACCACAACAGATTTTATTGCTTAGATCCACCTGATAACTAAACCATGCAGCAAGATGGGTTTAGCACGAACCCTGGCAAGTTGCGCCAGGACTCGCTATCCGTGTTACAGAATATAGACGGAAAGCTCGCCTGGCGCTTTTGTTTTCTGGTTATCTTTTCTTTGCCGCTTTTTTCTTTGCCGGTGCTTTTTTCTTTACCGTTTTCTTTGCAGCGGTTTTCTTTTTGACTGTTTTCTTTTTTGCTGCTTTTTTGGTTGCCGTTCCGCCTGTCTTTAAAGTCTTGTTTGCTTTTTTCATTTTTTTCTTTTCCTTTTCCTTGGAGTTGGAATCTATACTAGCCATTACCATTAAACCTATGATAAAAACAACTACTACAATAATTACAACCCATACCGTCATTACTATTTTCCTCCTCTTTTTTATGTTCACACGTATGTTAAAAACACCGGTTGAAAATAATAACCGTCTGTATCCGTCTCGGTGATCCACACTATTTTAATTTTTTGATTAATATAGAATAAAATTTATCTCGTGTCAAGCAAACTATCAATTTTATATATGAAAATCTAACACAGCTCAAAATAAATGGCTAAATGATGGAATGCATGCTCCTGAATACTTCACTATCCGGCAGCATCGTCCGCTATTTCTCGCTTTTTTGGTGAAATTATATTATGCTATAATTGAAATAAAAATCATTTGAAATGATCGAAAGGAGAAATCACCATTTGAACTATAGGAGCTGTTTCGTTCGAACCGTATTCGTTTTTCTGCTGGCTTCGTTGCTGGCCTGTACCACTCTTCCTGCTCTTAAAACAGAAGAAGCGAATGATTATAATCTCCTTTTCACCACCGAATCCGGATGGACCGGTGCTGACGGAGCTTACTCGATTAAACTTTCTAATAATAAAATACTCTGGTTGTATGGAGATTCATGGATTGGAAAAATTCTTAACAACAAGCACGTGGATGCTGTCCTTATCAATAATTCTATTGCGATTCAGAATGGAGAAAATCCTGTTCATGCTTCAATAAATTATTTCTTTGGAAAAACACCTGAAGGCAAACCAGAAGCCTTTATTAAACCTGCGGATGGAAAAGGGTGGTTCTGGATCTATCACGGACTTATGGCCGAAAATGGTCTTTATCTCTTTCTTATTCAGATTGACCGAACCGGCGACAGTAACACAGCAGGTTTTAAAATTATCGGCACATGGCTGGGCCGCGTCTTAAATCCCACCCGACCTCCTGATCAATGGCAAATCACCCAGCAAAAAATTCCATGGGAAAGAATTTCCGAGTCTGGAGATATAATCTTTGGATCCTCCCTGTTAGCAGATGATGGCTTCATCTATATTTACGGCACCTCAGAAGATATTATCCAGAATGTTCATCACAAACACATGATCGTCGCCAGAGTTCCAGCGGGTTCTCTTGGCAAATTTAACGAATGGCGTTTCTTTTCCAACGGAAAGTGGGTAAATGACTTTTCCAAAATCAGCAGGATATGCTCCAATATTGCCAATGAATATTCTGTGTCCTACTTATCCGCTTTCAATAAATATATTGCCGTTTACACTGAAAACAGCGTGTCTGAAAGTATCATGATCCGGCTGGCGCCTGAGCCCTATGGGCCGTGGAGTCAACCCGTCTCCATCTACACGTGTGCGGAAGCAAAATGGGATAAAGACATCTTCTGTTATGCGGCAAAGGCCCATCCTGCACTGACATCTGACGCGGATGAACTTATCGTCACGTATGTGGCCAATTCGAATGACTTCTGGAAAATGGCTGCAGATGCCCGGCTGTATCGCCCGCGGTTTATACGTGTAACATTTACTTCTTCCGGGCCAAATTCACTCTGGGAAT
>JAABPS010000081.1 GCA_011391835.1 Desulfobacteraceae bacterium | reverse complement strand
GAGAGCAAGGGCCAGATCATCTGTGAGGTTCACAATTTTATTAATCTTTACTCCGGAAGCCGGTTCATATTCAAATGTGGTAACCACCGGCCCGGGAGTGACAGTAACAACCCGTCCCTGTACGCCAAAATCATCCAGCTTTTTTTCAAGCAGTTTAGACAGCATCCGCAAATTTTCATTATTTGCAGAAGATGGCCCGGTGTCCGGATCATCTAAAAATTTTGCAGAAGGCAGTTTAAACTCTTCGCTGGTACGCATGAATGAAAATACTTCCTGTTTCGGTGTGGGTGTTTTCTTCTTGACAGCGGAACTGGCGGCCTCTATCCGGATATCATTCTCTTTTTTTTTACTCGTTTCGTTTAATATCTTTAACCGTTTTTTTGCTTTTCCTCTTCTTTCTTTCCATTTGATAAAAAGCGTACCGATCTTTTCTGAAATATTTTTCATCATATTAGAAAATCGATGAAAGCCATCCCGCAGCGAAAAACCCGTGGCCAGAACAAAGCCAATGATCCAAATCATCAGCAGAATAATAAATCCGCCCGCGGAATTAGAATATTTCACGATGAAGTTCTTTAATGGAATCCCAATCAACCCGCCGGAAGAAAACGTATTCCCAAAAATAGAATAGTGATCCTGATAAAAAGCTAAAAGACTCCCTGTCACGATAACAAGTACAATACTTCCGGCAATGGTTAGAAGCACTGCCCTGCCTGAACGGTTCCCGAAGAAATGAATGCTGGAAAAGAAAAATAGCGCTGGAATCCAGAAAGCGCCCAGCCCGAACAGCGCAACAAAAATGCCCGAAATAAAGGCGCCGATCAACCCAAATAAATTATGGATGTCACCACCGGTTCCCGGATGGCCCAGGGAAGGATCAGCGGGACTGTATGTCAAAAGACTGATCAGTGTAAAAATAACAAGAAAAAATAAAAATATTCCGATTATTTCTTTTTTCATATCTACCCGTTAGGTATTTTTTAATAGTAGATTCCGGAACATAAATTCTTACAAACAGATTCGACGTTTCAGTTAGACTTCCAATATGAATGGAAGTATAACCGGATATCGCCGTATGGTAAAGGAGAAATACTGTTTTAAAGCGGTTTGTAATTTCGACCGGATAATCTCGGCGCGATCTTCGACCTCCGGGCCAACATCCTCAACGATTTCCAGTACGACGCATTTGGCATCTTCTAACAAATGCCCCGCTTCAGTTTCAAACACAAATCCCCTGGAAACAATTTCCGGACCATATATGATGATGCCTGTCTCTTCATCAAACGCCATATTGACAATAACCAGTCCGTCTTCTGAAAGAATGCGTCGCTGTTTCAAGACACTTCTCCCCACATCGCCAACGCCCTTGCCATCGATCAGCACTCTCCCTGTCGTCACGCTTTCCTGAATACGTCCACCCTGTGTATCAAATTCAATAACCTGGCCGTTTTCTGCCAGTAAAATCCTGTCCGCCGGGATCCCAACCTGTTCAGCCAGTTTCGCATGCTGAACCAGATGACGGTATTCTCCATGAATCGGGATAAAAAATCTGGGCTTTACCAGATTGATCATCAGCTTTAATTCTTCCTGAAAGGCATGCCCCGATACATGGACATCGGATATTTTCTCGTAAATAACGTCTGCGCCCTGCTTAAAAAGCTTATTGATAATAGTTGCGATCGATCGTTCATTGCCGGGTATGAATTTTGATGAAAAGACAACTGTATCGTCTTTATGGATTTTTATCTCCTTGTGAGTGCCGCTCGCCATGCGCGCCATCGCCGCCATCGGCTCTCCCTGGCTGCCAGTTGTAATGATAACAATTTCTTCATCTGAGAAATTATCAATCTGGTTCACATCAATCTCAATGCCTTTGGGAATATCTATATAGCCCAGCGATTTTGCGATATTTACACTGACCTCAATACTTCGGCCATTGAAAACAATCTTTTTCCCGCTTTGCCTCGCTATTTTAACTACCTGCTGGATACGGGGAATATGTGAAGCAAACAGCGCAATAATAACCCGGCCGCTGCTTTGGGTAATTATTTTATTCAGCGTTTCATAGATTTCCCGGTCAGATATCGTATATCCTTCTTTTTCAACGTTTGTGGAATCTGAAAGCAGGGCAAGCACTCCTTCTGCTCCGTATCGTGCAAATTTATTGACATCGGTAATCCTGTCATCGGTTAAATCATGGCTGATTTTAAAGTCACCTGTATGAACAATAAGCCCAACCGGAGTTCGAATGGCAATCCCCACACCATCCACAATGCTGTGACTCACACGAGCAAACTCCAGCTCAAAATCTCCTAATCGCAGTTTCTCATCTGTAAAAATTTCATGCAGAGAAGATGCTGATAGAATGCCATGTTCTTCCAGCTTGTGCCGGACAACCCCGATAGTAAAGGGGGTGCCAAAAACAGGCATATTCAATTCCTTTAGCAGATACGGTAATGCGCCGATGTGGTCTTCGTGCGCGTGCGTTAAAACAATGCCTGCAATTTTTGATTTATTTTGCTTTAAATAATCAAATCCAGGGATGACAATATCAACTCCCAGCATGTAATCTTCGGGGAACATCAATCCAGCATCCACGACAAAAAGCGCGTCCCCATATTCAAACACCATCATGTTCAGGCCGATTTCTCCTAAACCGCCAAGTGGAATGATCTTAAGTATTTTATCCTGCTTTTGCACTGCCATATAACTATCGATAGCTTTCTATCGCTCTTTTTTATGAGAGAATATTTAATTGCATAAAAATTGAATCCACCAGCGAAATGAGCCAGTTGCGTTGGGTTTGAGTTGCGTATGCCATACAGTTGCAGTGGACATTACTTTTTGTCCGAATAAGAAATTCACATGCCAAAAAATTCGGTTCCAGGTCCGCAGCAAAATAAAAGGGCTGGCACTCCACATGCTCAGCCTGTACAGGTGTGAGTATATTCGTATCAATAGGTATCCAAAAGATACCCCCCACACTGGATGAACTGTAATGCTCTTTCAGATACGCTTTAAGCGTCTCGTAATCTTTTGGCCTTAATTCATCGATTACATATTGTTTCATACGTTGTAAAAATACCACACATGGCTTTACCAGGCAAGATGTATGTGAAGGTGTAAAACAGCCGGATACGCTAAACAGGACAACCTCCGCGGAATCGCTTGCAACTCGCCCGTATTCCTTTTCGTTTCTCCAATGAACATCTCAAGCCGTCTTATTCACCTGCAGTGAACACATTCTCCAGATTCCCCTGAGCGTTAAATCCTAATCGAACCCAGGGTGTTATCTGTTTAAGGGAACCAGTTGACAAAATCTCCTTTTCAAGCGCCCGTGAAACCTGAAGATATTCAAGGTTCATCGTATCCTTTATTCTCACCATGCGAACATTTTCCGGTGAGTCCAGCCCAATGGTTCTGAAACATGCATCTATACAAGTCCGGTCATCTCCAAAATGCATGGGAATCGATGCCTTTTCAGGCGAAACCGCTGTGATGGCATTGATATAGGTTTTCTCAAGATCCAGCGCATGGACAAGCCGGTGGGTAGTTACATCCGCCAGGCCAATACCATTTCCATTTCCGCCTGAACCGGGCGATAAATCGCGGACAAATATCCTTTTAGCATGAGGCGACTTGTTAAAGTCGCCCACGATGTCTCGATGCCGGCCCGTAATATTTGGATCCATGCCAATTCCACTGATATCCTTTCCAAACAAATCAACAATCAATAGATCCAGAGAATCGAAAGGAATACGTCCCATCATGGCCGCAGCCTTTTTTAATAGTTCTTTTTCCCGGGCTACCAGCATAGGGGGCGGCACAGCCTCAATATGAGCCAGCTCTCCATGTCCATCTTCAAGCAATGCCAGCCCGAAAAGAAAACCGGTCTCTTTTAAAATCACATCCGCAGCCGGTTCGATTATTTGAAACGAATGCCTAACCGCGTATTGATGGAACTCGGCAGCGCCCTTTGCCTTGCCAAGACCGATGGCCAGCATTTTACAAAGTCCGCTCTCAAGTTCTGCCTTAAATTTTGTATGCGGTTTAACCCGGTTGATGACAACAATATGATCGGCATCCAAGGCAAGTTTCGAAAAATATATTTTCAATCCCCCCGAGAGCTCTCCTATGCATGCAACATCCATATCCGGTAAAACAGGAACCCCCATGGCGGATTCGGTGATCCCGAGTTTTTCCAGAACAGACGTCTGCCCATCCGGTGTCGCGCCGCCATGACTCCCCATGGCCGGCACAATGAATGGCTTCAACTTATTATTTTTTAAAAATTGAAGGCAATGAGATAGAACGGTGTCAATATGTCGTATTCCTCTGCTTCCAACAGCTACCGCCACAGTATCTCCTGGTTTTGTCATGTTTAGAACAGGAATTACGGAAAGGGAATCCATTACCGCTTTCGGCAAATCTTCCAATCCAGAAGCCTCAAGGCGTTGCTGAATGAGCGCAACTTCCGGGTATATGTTAAACGGTATGATATTCATAGCAGCCCGTAAATGTTAAAATAGGTGCTTCAAAACCATTTTTTTACGTCAGCACGAAAGGCAAGATATACTATTTAGATCAACTATACAAAAAGACGGGTATTGCCCCTGGCCTTGCATTTTTCGTCAAAGACCAGGGGCAATGAATGAAAAGATTTTTATGTTTCCTCAACCGTAATAGCGCCAGCTTCACATACTTCAACGCAACTATCACAGCCAAGGCATTCTTCTGCATTTACAGGAACAGACTTATCCCCCTGCATTTCAAAAACTTCAACAGGACAAACATCAACGCATTCCTCGCAACCTTCGCATTTTTCTTCATCAACAACTGGATTAAAAGCCATTTACCTATCTCCTTTCAAAAAATAAATTAACTTATGGCGACGAATCGCACTATTATTCCTATTATCGGGAAAATTCAATATACCAATCAATAAAGGTAGTCAAGTGTTCTTTATCTTTTTATTTTACTGTTAAAAATAATAAGATTAAGTGGTATATACCTTTCATATTAGATAATTACGCCTGAATTTCAAAAAGACCAATCAAGGTATTTTTAATCTTCCAGCCTCCATTTTTTGGATACGAATAATCCAGTTCATGCGGGAAAAACCGGGCAAAAACATCCAGAGGACTTTTCCCGGGAATAATATACATGCTCAATGACATCGTTCTGCCGCATCCGGTGTCAGCAGGAATATTAAGCATTTTGTCCATCATCACCGGACATGGATCTTGAGTATATCGTTGTATATTTTTATTGAAAACATCTCGCCAGCCCTGAATTTTTTCGATCCTATTTTCGTGTATCGGAATGTTTTCTGCTTTGAGTACCATTTCTCCTTCAGAAAAATTTTCGACCATATAGGCAAATACGGATCGATAGCTGGTAACAAACAGTCCGGATACTTCATTATGTTTCTGTTCATGAAGCATGAGCCCTGACCACGCTTCAATCCTCTCTGTGATCATGAAGTCAGATGGATCATCGGCTCTAAATGCCCCATCACGAATACTATCTTTATCGAAAACCTCATCCCCTCCCTGAAGGTTTCTCATGAGGTCCTGCTCCGTGATATTTAACTGCCGGATACCTTGATTTATATCATAGTGGTGCATATCAAACTCATGCGCCATGCGTAAAAACACCCTGGCACTAAAAAGGGGATCCGGTTTCTCTTCAATCGTATCTGTCCTGTTTATTCTTCGTTGAATATCCTCTCGTATTTTCATTATGGAGCATTCGTCCATAAAGGGCATCTGACGTTTTGTGTTCGTGCGCAGTGCTAAACGGATGCCATCCGTATCTTTGTGAACTTCCGCCCAACTCTTGTATTCGTTTAAAACTGAAAATATTTGCTTTGTATCATCCTTCACGGGCACATGAATATCAAGCAGTCCTTTTTTTGCAGCGTCTGCCATCTGCGGAGGTATCCCCAGTCCTGAAGGCTGATAAACAATCATCTCTCCAAAGCAGGCAGCCCCTGCCTCAACAATTTCTGAAGGAACAAAGGTATATGGAAAATATATCGGCTTCATTTATTTTAAGGTTTCCAATACGGACATCAATCACTTATTCTTCGGCTTAATTCTATCGTCCTGAACGGTTACTCCCCTATCCAATAATTCTCCTCTGATTGTATCCGCAAGATCCCATTTTTTTTCCATTCGTGCTTTATCTCTTTTATAGATCAACTCCTGTATCTCCGGATCATAAGATCCATCTTCAAAATCAAAAATATTTAAAACAAAATCGATATATCGAAACGCATCCAGCAGTTTTGAAGCACCGTCCTGATCAATATTCTTTTTTTGGATCAACCCATTAACGCGTCGAATGGCTTTAAAAACAGACGCCATAGCCTCTGAAATATTCAGGTCATCATCCATGGCGCTGATAAAACCATTTTTGATATCGTATATCAACTGATCAAGCTCAGGATACGGTTCACCCTTATTTACATGAAGTAATGAATGAATGCAGGCATTTAATCTTTTCAGGGAAATCCTCCCCTCCTCAAGCTTATCCGCAGAGAAAATAACGGGCTTCCTATAGTGGCTGGCCATCATCCAGTACCGGATCTCTCTTCCGGAATAACCCATATCCAAAAGATCAGATAACGTTGGGCCCGCTCCCTTTTCATCGACCTTTTTCCCTTCAACAAGCACCCGGTCACAATGAATCCAGTATTTTGCCAGAGGTTTCCCGGTAATTGCTTTTGCAATAGCAATTCCATTTTCATGATGTGGAAAAACCAGCTCCCGGCCGCTGGCATGAATATCATACGTTTCACCCAGATATTTCATGGCCATAGCTGCACACTGGAGATGCCAGGAAGGCCGCACGTTCCCCCAATCTGTTTTTGTATAAATCCCTTTTTTCAGTTCAGAAAGTTTCGATCGTTTTAAAAGCGTAAAGTCCCTTGGGTTCACCTTTTCATATTCATCCAGATCTACCGTAGCGCCGAGTTTTATCTTATCAATATCCACACCGGAAAGCCTGCCATATTCAGGAGAACGGGAAATATCAAAATATAAAGAACGCAGCTTTTCATAGGCATGTCCCTTTTTTACAAGTTTTTCAGACATGGCCACCATATCGTCAATATGGTCGCTCGCCTTGGGATAATGCGAGGCAGGTTTTATTCGCAACGCAGCCAAATCACTTTTAAAAGACTCAATATGTTTGGACGTGAATTCCGATAGCGCCTGACCCGCCTTTTCTGAACCATCGATGGTTTTGTCATCAATGTCAGTGATATTCATGATATGTTTTACGGAATACCCTCTGAATTCAAGATAACGGCAAAGCAGATCAGAAAATACGAATCGCCGGCATTCTCCCACATGCATCCGGGCATGTGCTGTTGGGCCGCATGAATACATGGACACCTTCCCCGGCACCATCGGTTCGAATTGCTCCTTGGTCCTGCTCAACGTATTGAATAATTTAAGATCAATCTTTTCCTTTACGGCAAAAACAGTTGTGCTGAGGTAGCGCTCCCCTCCGTCCGGGAACAGCACAACAATAGTTCCTGTATCAATAACGGACGCTTCTTTCATGGCAATTGCCATGGCCGCACCACTGCTCATCCCGACGAACAGACCCTCTTCTCTGGCAAGGCGCCGTGTAATCTCAAACGCCTCCTCATCTTCAATATTTACCTTTTTATCCAGACGCTTTTTTTCATAGATCTCCGGGCAATAGGCCTCCTTCATGTTTTTCAATCCCTGTATCTTGTGCCCAAGATAGGGTTCAACGCCGACAATCTGAATACCCGGGTGATATTCCTTTAGCTTCCGTGAAACACCCATAAGCGTACCTGTCGTGCCCATGGTCGCGACAAAAACATCAATTTTCCCTTTTGTCTGATTCCATATTTCTTCGGCAGTTCCGTGATAATGGGCTTTCCAGTTGGCTTCGTTGTTAAATTGATCTGCCATAAAATAGGCCCCTGGATTTTCCCGCGCCATGCGGTACACTTCTTCAATCGCGCCATCAGTCCCAAGATGACCCGGTGTGAGAACAATGTCCGCCCCGCGGGCTGTCAGTATCTTTCGCCTTTCAACGCTCACAGCCTCCGACATGGCTAAAAGCAGCCTGTATCCTTTCACAGCGCATACAAGGGCAAGACCAATACCGGTATTCCCGCTGGTTGCCTCAATAACTGTTTTATCCGGTGTAAGATCGCCCGATTTTTCTCCTGCCTCAATCATGCAAAGAGCAGGCCTGTCCTTAACCGAACCGCCTGGATTGAAATATTCCAGTTTTGCTAAAATCTTTACACGAGGATTCGGGTTAAGGTTTCGTATTTCAACAAGCGGCGTATTGCCTATGGCGTTGAGAATCGAATAATTCATAGAGATAGCGCCTTTAACACATCCTCTCGGACGATGTTTTCATTTCTGTCAGCATCAATAATCCGAAACCGCTCAGGTTCCTTGCGCGCAAGCTCAAGATATCCGGCCCTGACTTTCTCATGAAATGCGATTTTTTCTTCTTCAAATCTGGTTTCGCTATTCGCCCGCGCGCCGGTATGAATCTGTTTCCATGCCCGTTTCAATCCTGTATCAGCAGGAAGATCCAGAAGAATCGTCATATCCGGTCGCAGATTTCCTACAATCCTTTCATGAAGCATGGTTATCAACTCCACATCAATTCCTCTGGCAATACCTTGGTACACAAGGGTTGCGTCAACGTAACGATCACACAAGACAGTCTTCCCGGATGATAACGCCGGACGAATGATTTCAGCTACATGCTGAATCCTGTCAGCAATATAGAGAAGCAATTCCGTGGCAGGAACCATGTCTTTGTTATTGGAATCGAGAAGAACCGCGCGAATCTTCTCACCAATACACGTACCTCCCGGCTCCCGTGTCGTAATGCAGTCATGACCCTTGTTCTTCAGGTAGTTCGATAGATGAAGGATCTGAGTTGTTTTCCCTGACCCTTCGATGCCTTCCAGAGTAATAAACATGGGTTGTTTCACTTAGTTCAATCGGTACTATTTATAACACCGGGTTGCTAAAAGTATGATTATGATGAAATTTTCTGTTACAATTTTTCAGTATTATCTTCCAACACATTTTCCAAAAACCTTATTCCTTCATTCGCGATTCAGCGGCCTGCCCACGATAAAAATGCCTGCCCAGCACCCTGTGATACGACGTCCAGCTTTCATTCCCCTCTTCACTATCCATAAAATCTCGGATACCATTTACTTTGGCATCGATTTCATCAATATAATTTAAAAGAACTGCCTCAATTGTTTTCGGCGGTTCAAGGGAACCAAACTCTCGTGCGCCATGATGGCTTACGATCATATGTTTAAGAAGCATAGCCTCTTCATCCGGAAAATCTTTAATTTCATCCAGCTTCTTATTTAGCATCTCAAGGCCAATGGCGATATGAGAAAGCAGCCTTCCGTTGTCTGAATAGTCGATGGTAAGCCGGTATGTATATTCAGCGATTTTTCCTATATCATGCAGTACCGCGCCTGCAATCAGGAGATCCCGATCAATGCCTCTATAATGTCCTGCTATCTTATCAGCAAGAGATGCCATAGCCAGGGTATGCTCCAGAAGACCGCCAATATAGGCATGATGCATGCTTTTGGCTGCAGGGGCTGCTTTAAAATTTGACACAAAATCCTGATCGCGCCAGAATGCATCAAAGAGATCTTTTATAAACCTTTTCTCAATGGAATCAATGATCATCAGCAGACGCTCAAACATTTCCTCCGGATCGCGCTTCGTTGTCGGAAGAAAATCGCCGGGCTCGATCATATCATCAGAATATTTTTCCATGCTCTTCACCACCAGTTGATTTGCTCCCTTATATTCTGAAGTATCCCCCTTAACATATACAATGTCACCGGAGTTGACGGCCCGTGCCATCTGTTCAACATTCTCCCATACAACGCCCTTGATTTCACCGGTTTTATCCGAAAAAGAAACATTTAAATAGCTGTCGCCATCCTTCTTTCTGGCCAGATTCTTTTGAGACAATATAAACACATCACCAACCGGATCTCC
>JAABPS010000080.1 GCA_011391835.1 Desulfobacteraceae bacterium | reverse complement strand
GGGAAAAGGCCCAAACAACCGGAAAAGAAAAAGTCAACCTGTCCATTACCAAAATGGAAGTAATCGACAAAAGGCTGGATCAAGAGAACCTGGGAAACACGGATGGCCCCATCTATGGAACCGGCGGGGTTGTTGAATGGGTCCGGAGCGGTATCCTGTCCCTTTCCGAAATCGGCTATACTTTTCCTTCTTTGGATGGGAAAGGCGACCCCTCGGGTCTTTCTCTTAAAGTAAATATCCTTCGCACCTCCTGTAGGGGTACGGTCATGAACATGCGCTGTACAGTATTGACTGAGGTTGAATTTTTCATTAATGGGATATTCATCGAAAAAAAATCGTACTATGGCACACAAATGGAAGCAAAAGGTATCCTTAGTGAAGGTCAGAGCCATTTTGGAAAAGAAGCGGTCCAGCGGGGTCTGAATGGAGCTTTAGGACAATGCTTAGTCAAATTTGAGGCTGATCTTCGGGAATCTTACAAATAATAAAATCGGTTGGATCGGTAATCTTATTTATTGGCATCCAACCAAGGAATAGGAACGGGACAGGCTGAACCGCTTTTCCCCTTTTTCTCAAAGGGGAAAAGCGGTTCAGCCGCCTAATCCAGTCAAAGAAAAGGAGGTTTACACTATGAGGACGTTTAGAGATTTAATTTTTTGTTGCGTGATGTTGTTGGTTATTTGCCTAATGGGGTGCAAGACTACTCAAACTACCGTGGCCTACGAAGGTCCTCGGTTGCAACAAAATCGTGCGGTGTTATTGAATCTTCAACAAAGTTCTTTTGGAGTTCCTGCGAGCCAGGTCGCTAAAATATACATAAAAATGATTGATGATCGAAATGATCCAAAATGGGCCGGCAGTCCGGACTCCATTGAGTTGTTGCCAGGGAACCACAAATTGTATTTGGAGGCCTTTTTTCCGTCAAGCCAACCGGGACTTCGACCCCGATATATTGGAGAAGCAACGGTTGTTTTTGATGCTGAGGCCGGACACGAGTACGACCTGAAATATAACCACCTTTCATCCGGAGATGGGTTCCTTCGCTGTAAAATCGTGGATTGGACAAGAGGAGGGATGGTGGTTTACCCACAAACACAGGAGCCTAAACCTTTCATCTTTTCGGAAGTTCCAAAGGACAAGGCGGTGGTTTGTTTCTATAGGGAATGGAAAATGCTTTCAGCGGTTGTGGACTTTTATGTTTCTGAAAAAAATCAGGATATCAGGATATTACCCAATGGCACTCTTTTTTATCATGTAACTACCCCAGGTTCGCATACCTTTGCTATCGGTTTCTCTGGAAAAGGAAAATCGACCCATGTCGAACTGCTACCCGGTGTTATCACCTATCTTCGTGCCAGTGTATTTAGTGGTCAATTGTCACCGGTCCAAGAGGCGGAAGCCTTGAAAGAAACTCGCGGTCTGAAAGGTCTGTAATAAGGCAACCAAGACCCTTTATGACAAAGGATATGTTTGAGGCTGATTTTTTTATTATTCGGAACAAACCTAAGAATAGGACCCTGCCCTAAACTTTCTTCGTCTTAAAAGAGGAGGATCGGTTAGGGAAGCGGTCCTTTTTTGCGGTGTTTTTCTTCCCCTTTTCTTTGGCCCGGAATTATGTTAATAAAGAATATGTCGGGGCGTAGCGCAGCCTGGATAGCGCATCTGCCTTGGGCGCAGGGGGTCGGCCGTTCAAATCGGCTCGCCCCGACCAACCGCATCATTAATATATCTTTTCAATGAACCTAAAGTTCGCCTTGAGGAAAATTCATCTTCTCACTATTCTTTCTATCTTTTTTGGGGTCCTCTGGACCTGTCCTTCATGTTATGGATTCAAAAATCCGGAAATAGAATTGAAAAGAGTTCTCATTGTGGAGATGGATCGATCCTCCGTCACCTTAGAAGGAACCCTGGAGATCAAAAATCCCAATGACCCGGGAACCAAGTTTTCAGGTTATCAATATCAACTGGATGTGGAAGGACAACGCCTTTCAACCGGAGAATCGAAACATCCTTTTCAAATTCCAGCCCTAAGCACCGTCACCTTAAAAATCCCGGCCACCATGCTATTTGAAGGCCTGATAGCCCTGAGTAAAAAAGGGATCTTCAACCGGGACTTGATTTATGTCCTGAAAGGCACGGCTATTATGGATTCCTGGATTGGGAAGATCCCCCTGCCCTTTTCCTATCAGGACACAATCAATCTCTCGGACCTTCTTATTATTATCCAAGTGAAACCAAATGTTCAATGCGTGTCCTGCCCAAAAACTATTCGGTGTCTATGAGCCCCCACAATCCGCGGAAGACCTATTACTTCCTATGCGTACAAAATCATTTCGAAGACCTGGAAATGGCATGGGATGACCGCTATGAGCGGCAATACGGATTTTTCAGGGTTTTTCAGGATGCATCGAATCCTTAGCTTCAACCTACCTCGTTTCCAATAACCACCATCCCACCCGCCACAACATAACGTACCTGTTAAAACTTGACATACAAGACAATTTTTGAGATATATCAAGTCACGAAAAGGGAATTCTTATCACTTTTTTTATTACCGATGTAATATTTAACTTAATAGAAAAACAATGAAATCTACCTTATACGTTAAATGCCCAAAATGCGGTGAAACCGGTTTGATAAAGGAAATACAGGGAAAATACTTATGTGCTGTTTGCAATTTCGATTACACCACACTCAAGGACGAGCCGGTGAAACTTGACGAGATGCTCGTAAGCAATCTCAAAATGGGACCAATGGGACAGATAATGGCACTTACAATGCACGAATTAATAACAATAATGCCTACAATGGAATCAATACAATACGTAAAAGACCTTGCGGCTAAGAACGGCATAAAACTCCCTGACCAAAAGAAAGGCTTCTTCTCCCGTCTGTTCGGCAAAGGTTAAGTAATGTTTTATGAAGATTTTTATCGGCCAAGAATGCCTGCCTCTGGCATGGACCGACCTACTGGAATTACCTCGTTACCAAGCTCCAGAGGGTGTGTGAAAACTCGAAGATTAATGTAGCCGCAGAGCCTGTCCCGTGTCCACGGGATCTTCAGCCTGCGAAATTTTATTATCATTCTTTGAAAGCTCATTCAGAATCGCCTTCATCCGCTTCTCAAATTGTCCGCGATACTTGGTTCCCGCAACAATTGAGGCCAGGTCGAGAGTTAGTACCCTCTAAAAGGACACGTGACACATTTTTCTTTATGATCCGAAGAGCAAGGCCCTCGGCAATTGCCGATTTTCCAACCCCCGGTTCGCCTATCAGAACAGGATTGTTCTTTTTTCTTCGCGATAGTATCTGTGCAAGTCTCTCTATCTTACCAAAAACAACAGCAAATAACAATTCAAAGATATTCTTGAACTAACCCGATCTTTAGTGTCATAAAGTACCTGTTAAAACTTGACATACAATTCGATTTCCAAGATATATCAAGTCACGAAAAGGGAATTCTTATCCATTACCCATCATTTGTTTGCCTTTACTTGGCTTAGCCGCTTAATTTGACCTCATTCCTGACGACCTTTTTGAAAACCTGATTTTAAACATCATACAGTCCTCTTTTAAATAGTTTTCATCTGGAGATGTTTAAAATACAGGAAAAGAATTTGTTTTTTAGATGCCGCTTATATATCAATTTAAATGGGGCCAATTTATAGCCAATAAAAAGATCATAGCAACGCTGCAAAAACTACTGTAGATAAGAAAATTGACACAAATCCCGCTTTGGTATAGAGAATAACCATAAAAATTACTTCCTTTCAATTATTCTTGAGGAATAAAAGAGATGGGCGAGCAATCAGATCAGCGGGCTGAACGCATTGTTTCCATTGATGTGTTGCGTGGGTTTTTGCTCATTTTGATGGTGCTGGTGCATTTCATGATCTACTATGGAAACGACGGCGCCATGGATACTTGGCCTTATTTTATCCTCAATCACCTGCTCGGAGACTGGGGAGCAGCCTGCTTCCTGATGATGATGGGCTGCAGTCAAGTTCTTTCAGGACAAAAACATGAAAATGACGGTAATCCTGTACTTTTCAAGCGAGCCCTCATTCGTGGAAGCTTCATCTTTCTAGTTGGCATACTCATGTTGGCCCTTGCCTGGGGGCCTTACCAAATCTGGCAGTGGGACATCCTGACCCTGATGGGCTTTGCCACCATTCTGCTGTTCTTCTGCCGTTTTATGCCCTCCTGGTTCATTCTGATTATCGTTGTCGGTTTGGGTATCTGTGCCCCATGGCTGAGACATGGGGTTGATTTTAAAGCAGTGTGGGGAGGGCAGTTCATCAACGTTCCGGTGATTTCCCGATACCTGCCGGGGATCCTGCTCGACCCGGCTAAAGAGTTCGAGGTCGTCTGGCGGTTCAAGGACATTGTGCAGGGGTTCTTCATTACCGGCACCTTCCCGGTAATACCTTGGGTGATATTCCCATTAGTGGGATTCGTGCTGGGGCGCCGTATCGTAACCAAAAAAATGCGATACGATCTGCCCTTTCTTGCCATCATCGGAATCATACTTATCTGCGCTGGCTTGGGCATGGCATACACAGGCCGAACCCGCCCGCAGTCGTCCATCATAGACGGGTTCGTAACCCCTTTGAGCTTTTATCCGGATTCTTTTACCATGGTTTGTTTCCAGTTAGGAATGGCTCTTAGCGTGCTCAGTGTGCTCTATTACTATTACGATGTTCTCAAGCAGAGCAAGGGCAAAGTCGGCTTTATTGTCAGTATTTGCAATCTCACCAGCAGTTTCTCCCTCACTTTCTATTTCTTGCACTACCTGCTGATAGGATGGCCCCTTGCCCTGATCTACTTCATTACCGGTAATTATTACATAGAAAACCTAATGGGGGCGATCCCCGCCATGCTGAGCGGCTTTGCGGCGGTTACCCTGCTCGAGTTGCTGCTGAAATACTGGAAGCATATCGGAAGAACTTACAGCTTGGAATGGTTCTTGACAAAACTCATTCAGTCTTTTGCTTCTACTCCCGGACGTTGAGTCTTCAGGGGGTAAATAGAACGTATTGCACTTTTATACTTGATTAATATCCGATGGGATACTATCGGATATTCATGCCAAGAAAATCACGAATAGACGCTCCGGGAGCGATGCATCATATAATTGTCAGGGGAATTGACCGGCAGAAAGTATTTAAATAGATCAATAAATTATGAATTATGGCATAAGAAAAAATAGACGGTAGAAACAGATTCACCTTTTTCATGCGCGCTCAAAATAAGAGGCTTCGGTTTTGCTTGTTGCTTTTTTCATCTGAAGAATTGCATACCAAAAACAACGGCAAATAACAATTCAAAGATATTTTTGAACTAACCCGATCTTTATTTTAAAAATTAGTTTGGACACAACAGTTTGACATTTAATATTTTTATATTGATATTCGCTTTTCTGAGATACATCAAGTCACAAAAAGGAAATTTTTATCCCTTAGAAGAGCGGTTAGTACTAGCCGGCCACTTTGAACAAAAATCATTTTGGAAATAGCGGCTTGTTCGGCAATTCGGGGAACATAACACTTAATTATCCATACGTCATAATTGGTGTCGGTTCAATTTAATCTTCAAAAGTGAGGGAAATTTTGATGCGAGTATTTTTTTTACGGCTGTTTACGGTTCTTATGTTTATGGTTGTCCTCGTCGGCTGTTCAGGGAGCAGCGACCCCTCTCCAGGCGAAAGGCTGCAAGCATCCGTCGATGCAAACTGGAACAATTATAAAGAGACGCATGGCTTGCCCGGCGGGGGCATGGCCGTCTACCTCGAAACGCCTACCGGCAATTATTTTGCCTCCTCCGGCATGGCTGCCGGCGTGGATCAGAACACCCGCTTCAGGATAGCGAGCAACACGAAGACCTTCACGGCTGCCTCTATTATGCTGTTGCAACAGCAGGGAATGCTCGCTATTAACGACTTTATCATCTCAAACATTCCGGACACTTCAAACCCTTACGTGCCAGATACACCCCAGTACAACATCCCTAACAAGGCGAGCATCAGGATCAGTCACCTCCTCTCCCACACGGCAGGGGTCTTCGATGTCACCAACGATAATGTCCCCGGCAGCTGTGCTCCCCAACCCTATGCCGGTCAAAACTATGTGGGGTACCAAGGGGAGATCGACCCCAACCACCAGTTCACACTCGACGAGCTGGTCGGTGTGGACGCCACGTGCCAGCTGTCCTACTTCCCCCCGGGGACCGACTATAAGTACTCCAACACGGGCTACTCGCTCCTCGCCATAATTATCGAGCGTGTCTCGGGCCTGTCATACGACCAGTTCGTTGTGCAGAACCTTATAGCTCCAAATGCCCTTGCTTCTACGACGGTTCCCATGCTCGGCACCGACCAGACGATCCCGTCCCCTTTCAACCCGGGCTACATCTGGTATAATGACATGTTTGGGGACGCGACAGAAAGCAACATGTCGGCTAACATCGCAGAAGGCAATATCATCTCTACGCCGGCCGACCTTGCACGATGGATAAAGCGCCTCATCACCGGCCAGGCCGGACCGAACGCCGCCTCCGTGGCTGCAATGACTACACCAAACACCCTGAGCGGATCAAGCAATTACGGCCTTGGCATATCTTACACAGTCGGCTTGGGATATGGCCATGAGGGCGCACACATCGGTTACCTGTCGCTCATGGACTATGATCCCACCGCGGATGTCACTACTATCCTTTATTTCAACGTCTGGGATTATGCGAACCTCAAAACGGACCAGGGCACCTTGCTGCGGAAGGCTGCCAAGGATGCAAGGGCAGCCGTGGGGTACTAACAGTCTTCCCCCTCTCCGGGAAAATCTGGAAATAATTGGGGACGGTTCTATTGAAGGGACGCATTTCGTGAAGAGTGCAGAGGTGTATGCCGGAATTGCCTAACTGAAATAACTTAAACAATTAATTGTTAGGCAGAGGCGTTTATGAGTGTTATAAAGGGTATCTTAGAAGAAGAGCTCAAACGATTGGAAGAACTCTTGGTTTTCTATAAGGAAAAGATTGCGCGAATCCCCGTCGGATCTATATCCGCCAAGGAGAGGGGAGGAAAGCGATACCTCTATATCGCGCGCCGTGAGGGCAGGAAAGTCCTCTTCGATTATGTTGGCAAAGATGTCCCTGAAGTGCGGAATGTCCTCAATGATTGTATCCGCCAAAGAAAGGGGTATCAGGCATAACTATTTATTCATTACTTTAATGCTTCCTGTTTAATGGTTTCAGAAGGCTAACTTTTTCATGTTCGGAAGAATTGCATACCAAAAACAACGGCAAATAACAATTCAAAGATATTTTTGAACTAACACGATCTTTAGTGTCATAACAGTGCCTGTTAAAACTTGACATACAAGTCGATTTCTGAAATACACCAAGTCACAAAAAGGAAATTCTTATCCTTTTTTACGCTTTTCGGCGGATAGCTCAGCAAGAATACAAGACAACTATCAGCATATTGAGGTGACGTATGAACACGGATACGCGTAAGCTGATTCTGGTGGCATACCTCGTGATGGCCTGTGGGCTGCTCGCATCGTGCGGCTCGGACGACAGTAAACCGGACCCGCTGGCCGCATACAAGGGCCAGACGCTGGATTGGCAGTCGTGCAGCGGGAATCAGATATTCCGGGAGGCTCTTGGTGAAAGCAATGTCGAGTTGGTCACGAAGCTTGGCGATCGGGCAAAATGCACCTTGATGCGCGCTCCCCTCAATTACGACGACCCGGCGAAAGGGGATGTACAGGTAGCATTCCTGCGGGTCAGTGCTGGAGATCCACAGCAGCGACTCGGGGCGATCATGTTCAATCCCGGCGGGCCTGGGGGGGATGGGCTGTATCTGTCGATCGCGTTCAACACCATGTGGGCAGATGCGGATGCCAACGACCCTGTTGGAAATCTCTACAGACAAATGTCCCAGCGCTACGATCTGATCGGGTTCTCTCCCCGCGGAACCGGCGCCAGTACGAACCTGATATGTCCTTCAGATGAATCATTCAAATATGAGGCAACAGTTGCCGCTGATGAAAGTCAGGAAAATATCGACAATGTCCTGAGTAACTCCCGTCTGATTGCCGAAAACTGCAGAAAAAATCCGCAGACACCGTACATGAATTCCGAATCCACGGCCAAGGACATGGACCTGATGCGCCATCTGCTGGGGGACAGCAAATTGAATTACATCGGCTTCTCCTACGGCACCTGGTTAGGCACGTGGTATGCCGGGCTCTATCCGCAGCGGGTGGGGCGGATGATGCTGGTCGGCAATGCCGATATAACCGCATCGCTCAACGACGTATTGCTCCCGCAGGGGATGGGAATGCAGCGTGTGATGGATCAAGTGCTTGCGCCTTACGCCGCCCGCCATGCCGATCGTTTCAGCCTGGGAGGCACGGTCGAAGAGGTTAGGCAGGCATACCTCTCACTCAGGACAATGATGCCCAGGCACCTGCTGTCAGCCACCTCGGAATTGCTGCTCAACCATACGATCTCCAAATCAAGCAAGGCTGATGATGCCCTTTTCTATTTGCGGGCGGCGCAGAGGATGCAGGAATTCATCAGCGCCAATCCGAATGCTGACGAGGCTGCCGTCATGGCATGGATCGATGAAGCGCAATTCGTCCCCGATCAGGAACTCAACAAACAGACGCGCTCCAAGGCGGTTGAGTTGACCGGTCTCTACTTTTCTAAGAAGCGTCAAGAAACAAAAGAAGCAGCGCTGAAGGGGCAAGATGCCCTGCAATGGGCGGTAATGTGCAACGACAGCCGAAGCAGTTTTGGGGTAGATGACTGGGTCAGGGAGAACAAAGAAAGTGCAGCACTTTACCCTCTGTTCGGCGGTTACTGGGTGCGCAACGCATGTCTCTACTGGGACGCACCGGCAGTGAAAAGGCCGCCCATTGAATCGGTGATCAGCGCCGGGAACATCCTGATGCTGCAGGCGGAACTGGATCCCTGGACCACCGTAGAGGGTGCCATGAAGACATTCGCCGCTCTGCCGAACGCCAGCATGATCCTGGTGCAGAACGAGTATTCACATGGATTGTATCCCCCGTACGGTTCAGCCTGCATCGACAGACCGGTGGCCGAATATTTCCTTTATGGAAAACAACCGGACCGCCTGACGACATGCGCGGGAAAGCCCCTGGCGGCGGATGCATCCAATTGAACCTCATTCCTCGCACTTCTTCACTCTGAGCAGCTCAAAAAGGGAAACCCTGACATCGCAGGCAAAGCCGGTGAGCCCTGAGAAGGCGCCCCCGACCTTGCCCATCGACGCATCTCACAGTGCCCGCGAAATCCGCGCCGTCCCGCTCTTGACGACGGCCCCGAGGAGCTTTGCGGCCTCGGCGGTTGTGCCGCACGACGGAGTCCACTTAATTAATTTGAATTTCCAATTCGGAAATAGGCAATTTTGGGCAAACTCAAGGAAATCAAGGGATTGCGCGGAGGCATACTCATAGTATGTCGCACAAGAAATCCCGCAGATTGACACAGAGATCACACAAAAGGGCCATTTCCGGATGGAAATTAACGTGTTCGCTCCATATATTTATCTTCCGTTCTGTCCTGCAAAAAAACCATGTCATAGACATTCTCTTCTGCGGAATGGTACCAGATATACCCAAGGTCACGACATTTCTCGCAGGCCCTCAGCGGAATATGAACGGCGAGCAGGCGAGTTCCCCGGTCTGAACTTGATTCAATTTTTAGCGCTCCGGCACAGTCGGAGCATACTTTTACGGTTTCTTTCTGCTCTTCCCTTATATTGTCCGTGTCGTAATATATGTTACGCTTTCTTTCATCAAAATCTTTTTTAGCTCTCATGCGTTCCGCTATCTTTTCTCTGTTTTGCCAGTAGCTTAATACGGTTTCGCCGGTTTTCTCTATGTTCATAGTAACTTCAGGGGTTTGTCTGTACTTACCGGGATCATATAAAGGCTCTTTTACCCCGTGATAGTCGATGCCTGACATTGCGAGAATTATTCCGAGGTTGACATATGGCAGAGCTCCTTCAATCGAATACCCG
>JAABPS010000079.1 GCA_011391835.1 Desulfobacteraceae bacterium | reverse complement strand
CGAGCATATCATTGTTCGCGGGAAGAAATTTTTTAAAAAGTTCAATCCAGAACTTCTCAAAGGTCAGCGCGCAAGCAAAGACATTAAAGATCCGGCCTCAAGCGAATATATCATCAAAAAGGGCCGGGTATTCACCAAAAAGGCCATTCAAAAACTCGAATCAGAGAAAATTGAAATGATTCCGATAAATCAGGAAGATATCATCGGAAAGATTGTCGCCAAAAACCTGATTCATTCGCACACCGGAAAAGTGATCGCTCATGTTGCTGAAGCCGTAGATGAGGACATGCTGATCAAATTGAGTGATGCCGATATCAATGAATTCGAACTGCTGTATATTGATGGCGTCGCCACCAGTCATACGATAGTGAATACCCTTTCACTGGATAAAGTCGAAACGCGAGAAGAGGCGCTCATTGAAATTTATAAACGGCTTCGCCCAGGGAATCCAGCCACACCTGAAGTGGCACAAGATTTCATTGATAATCTCTTTTCCAAATCGACCTATTATGATCTTTCAAGTGTCGGGCGGTTGAAAATAAATCAGCGTCTGGGTATTGATGCACCGATTGATCTTAAGATTTTGAGAAAAGAAGATATCCTCCTTACCGCAAAAACACTGATTGAACTTAGAGATACTCAAGGCCCCGTTGATGATATAGACCACCTGGGAAATCGAAGGGTTCGGGCTGTTGGCGAGCTTTTGGAGAATCAGTATCGGATCGGACTGGTTCGGATGGAGCGTGCGATCAAAGAAAGAATGAGTTTACAGGAAGTCGATGCATTGATGCCGCATGATCTGGTGAACCCAAAACCGGTAGCGGCTGTTGTTAAGGAATTCTTCGGAACCAGCCAGCTGTCACAGTTTCTGGATCAAACCAATCCACTTTCAGAAACGACGCATAAACGACGCCTCAGCGCGTTGGGCCCCGGGGGGCTTACCCGTGAACGTGCCGGATTTGAAGTGCGAGACGTGCACCCCTCCCATTATGGAAGAATATGCCCCATTGAGACGCCGGAAGGCCCAAATATCGGCCTTATCGTTTCTCTCAGCACGTACGCGAGGGTTAATCATTTTGGTTTCGTAGAAACCCCTTATAGTGTTGTGAATAATGCCACGGTATTAAAAGAGGTGAAGTATCTGAGCGCCTTTGAGGAAAAGGCATATCCGATCGCGCAGGCGAACGCTCCCATTAATAAAAAAGGGCAATACACAAATCCACTGGTGACGTCGCGTGTGGCAGGTGAATTCATGATGGTCAAGCGGGAAAACATTCAATTGATGGATGTATCACCCAATCAGCTCGTGAGCGTATCTGCTTCGCTGATTCCGTTTCTGGAAAATGATGACGCAAACAGGGCGTTGATGGGGTCCAATATGCAACGCCAGGCGGTTCCGCTTATTTCGAATGAGGCGCCCCTTGTTGGCACGGGCATCGAAGGCGTTGTGGCGAAAGATTCAGGCGTTGCGGTTGTTACGCAACGGGATGGAATTGTTGTGGATGTGGATGCGTCACGGATTGTGTTAAAACACGATCCCTCAGCGAAGGGTGATGGGAACGGAGGCTCTCCCTCAAAAGATGTGACAATTTACAACCTCTCAAAATTTAAACGTTCCAATCAGAACACATGTTTTAATCATCGACCCATCGTTAACAAGGGGCAGAAAGTGAGTGCAGGAGAGATTGTTGCGGATGGCCCTGCCACGGACAAAGGAGAGCTGGCACTTGGCAAAAATGTCACTGTGGCCTTTATGCCGTGGGGTGGATATAACTTTGAGGACTCAATTCTTGTCAGTGAACGACTGGTGCGTGATGGTATTTATACATCTGTCCATATAGAAGAATTTGAAATTGTATCCAGAGATACCAAGCTTGGAAAAGAAGAAATTACCCGCGATATACCCAATGTTGGGGATGAAGCATTACGAAATCTTGATGAAAGCGGAATTGTCATGCTTGGGGCTGAAGTGTTTCCGGGTGACATTCTTGTGGGACGTATTACACCAAAGGGCGAAACCCAGCTGTCACCTGAGGAAAAACTTTTGCGTGCTATTTTCGGTGAAAAGGCAGGGGATGTCAAAGATACGTCTTTACGGGTACCTCCTGGAGTTGAGGGAATCGTTATTGATGCGAAAGTATTTTCAAGGCGAGGTATCAAAAAGGATGAACGGGCGTTAGCTGTTGAGAAGGAGGAAATTGACGCACTTGAAAAAAACAGGGATGATGAGCTCTCTATCATGCAGGACGTGGTTCGGTACCAGCTTGAACAATTACTGGTGGGACAAAAATGCTACGCAGCACTGAAAAAAGGAAGTAAAACCCTTATTGAACAGGGGACAAAGATTAATGCAGAATTAGTTTATAAAATATCTGCAGTTGATTTTGAGGGGATTGTTTTAAAGGATCCCAAGCTTACCGAGCAAATCCATCAAATTCTTGAACGATACCGAGAGCAGCGCGATGCCTGCCGGCAGTCTCTTGAACAGCGGGTGAGTAAATATGAAAAGGGCGATGATCTCCCGCCGGGCGTTATTAAAATGGTGAAAGTCTATGTTGCCATGAAACGAAAACTTTCGGTTGGCGATAAAATGGCCGGCCGTCATGGTAATAAAGGCGTTGTATCACGAATTCTTCCCATGGAAGATCTGCCATATTTTGACGATGGAACATCGGTGGATATGGTGCTAAACCCATTGGGCGTACCCTCCCGAATGAATGTGGGACAGATTCTTGAGATTCATCTTGGGTATGCTGCAAAAGGATTGGGGGATCAGATTAATATATTGCTTGAAGAGAGAAAAACTAAGCTCCTAAAGGAAAAATTAAAGCGGATTTTTTCTTCTCCATCAGAAATGAGTGAAATTGATCGGTTAACGGATAATGAAATATTGAATTTAGCCAATGAGTACAAAAATGGGATTCATATGATGACACCTGTTTTTGATGGCGCAAAGGAAGAAGAAATAAAAAATCTTCTAAAAGAGGCCGATCTTTCTACAACTGCCCAGGCTGCGTTATATGATGGTCGGACCGGAGAACCCTTTGATGAAAAGATAACTGTGGGCACCATGTATATGATGAAGCTTCATCATCTTGTTGACGATAAAATACATGCCAGATCTATTGGGCCTTATTCACTTGTTACGCAGCAGCCGCTGGGAGGAAAAGCCCAATTTGGCGGACAACGTCTTGGAGAAATGGAAGTATGGGCTATGGAAGCCTATGGAGCAGCATATGCGCTGCAGGAATTTTTAACTGTTAAATCGGATGATATGGCTGGACGAACCCGGATGTATGAAAAAATCGTGAAGGGGCAGAACACCCTGGAGCCAGGCTTGCCGGAGTCTTTTAAGGTTTTAATCAAAGAATTGCAAAGCCTGGGTTTAGATATAGACCTTGTTGAAGAAAAATAATTAAGGAGATAGATTTGGAAACTTTATACGATTTCTTCGCTAAACCAACAGATCCCAAACAATATTCCGCTGTCCAACTTGCGTTGGCATCGTCAGAGCAGATACGAAAATGGTCTCATGGTGAGATTAAGAAACCTGAGACAATCAATTACAGGACATTTAAACCGGAACGGGACGGTCTTTTTTGTGCCAAGATTTTTGGTCCCACAAAAGACTATGAGTGTAATTGCGGCAAATACAAGCGCATGAAGCACCGGGGTGTGATTTGCGAAAAGTGCGGTGTGGAAGTTATTCAATCCAAAGTACGAAGAGAAAGAATGGCGCATATTGAACTGGCAACCCCCTGCGCGCATATATGGTTTTTAAAAAGCCTTCCCAGCAAAATAGGGAATTTGCTGGACATTACTCTCAAGAACCTTGAAAAAGTACTTTATTTTGACAGCTATATCGTTCTTGATCCAAAGGAAACTGATTTAAGCAAATGCCAGATTCTGTCTGAAGATAAATATCATGAGGCACTTGAAAATTTTGGGGCAAAATTTGACGTTGGGATTGGTGCTGAGGCAATTAAAACGATACTGGGAAATATCGATCTCGATGCGCTATACAAAGAATTGAGAGCAGAAATTCTTTCCACCCATTCCATGGCAAAGCGCCAGAAGCTGTCCAAGCGTCTTAAAATTGTCGACGCATTCAGGCGTTCAGGAATTAAACCTGTTTGGATGATTATGGATGCTATTCCTGTGCTTCCACCGGATTTAAGACCGCTGGTGCCGCTGGAAGGTGGCAGATTCGCTACCTCTGATCTTAATGACCTCTATCGACGGGTGATTAATCGAAACAACCGCTTGAAACGGCTGATGGATTTAAAAGCGCCTGATATTATCGTCCGTAATGAAAAAAGGATGCTTCAGGAATCTGTGGATGTTCTTTTTGATAACGGCCGCCATGGACGGGTGATCATGGGAACCAATAAGCGTCCGTTGAAATCGTTAAGTGATACGTTAAAAGGGAAGCAGGGGCGGTTTCGCCAGAACCTTTTAGGGAAACGGGTGGATTATTCTGGCCGTACGGTCATTACCGTGGGGCCGGAACTGAGACTTCACCAATGCGGTTTGCCGAAGAAAATGGCCCTTGAGCTTTTCAAGCCTTTTGTTTACTTCCGCTTGGAAGAAAAGGGGTTTGTTTCAACTGTAAAGAGTGCTAAAAAAATGGTGGAAAAAGAGACGCCGGAAGTATGGGATACGCTGGATGAAGTCGTCAAGGAGTACCCTGTCTTTTTAAATCGTGCACCAACACTGCATCGGCTGGGCATTCAGGCATTTGAGCCTATACTTATTGAAGGAAAGGCGCTTCAGTTGCATCCGCTGGTGTGTACCGCTTTTAATGCGGATTTTGACGGAGACCAGATGGCGGTTCACGTGCCTCTTTCCATAGAGGCTCAAATTGAGGCCAGAGTACTGATGCTGTCCAGCAATAATATTCTTTCTCCAGCAAATGGGAGCCCTATTATTGTTCCCAGCCAGGATATTGTTCTGGGCCTGTACTATATGACTCGAGGGGTAAATAATAAAAAAGGAGATGGACGAATATTCGCATCACCTGAAGAAGTTCGTGTTGCCTATGATGACAAGGCCATTGATCTTCATGCAAAAATAACCGTTCGGGTTGATGGGAAAAGAGTGGAGACTACGGTGGGCCGGATTCTTCTTTGGGAAATCATTCCTCAAGATATCCTAATGACCTTGCGCCATATCATGGTGCCGTCTGAAGAGGTATCGAACCATATTTTAGCGGAATTAGATAACAACCGGCCATTTATCGATCTGGTCAAAGAATATTCGCACAGTGCAGACAAAGAGAATGAAGGCTTTATCGGTATGCTCAAACAGGAGGAGTTTGTCAGCATATTCAAGATAGATGAAGAAGATGCGGACGAGGTTTTTTCGCTTCAGGAAGGGGAAATCAGCAACCCCATATGTATTGGGAATACATATCATCTATTTGAGGTGGCAGATAAGCGCTCTCCGGTTCCTTTTGATGTTGTAAACCATTTAATGGATAAAAAGACTCTTCGTGAGCTTGTGGATTTTGTTTACAGAAACCTTGGTGCCAAAGCGACAGTAATTCTTTCCGACAGATTAAAGGATATTGGTTACCGATATTCAACGCAGGGGGGGTTATCCATTTCGATTGATGCCATGATTATTCCAACTGCCAAGGAGGGTATCATCAAGAATGCGGAAACTCAGGTTGAAGAGATTAATAAGCAGTGGACTGAAGGGCTTATTACCCAGGGCGAAAAATATAATAAGGTCGTAGATATATGGACAAAGGCAACGGATGAAGTTGCAGATGAAATGATGAAGGCGATGCAGAAGGGTCTGGCTATCAGTGAAACAGCCGGTTCGGGTGCGACCGGCAAGGCTTCCTCCCAGTCCAGTGAAAGCTTTAATCCGATATACATGATGGCAGATTCCGGGGCTAGGGGCAGCAAGGATCAGATGCGTCAGCTTGCCGGTATGCGTGGTCTTATGGCAAAGCCTTCTGGTGAAATTATTGAGACACCGATTAACGCTAATTTCAGAGAGGGCCTGTCGGTTCTTCAATATTTTATCTCCACTCATGGCGCCAGGAAAGGGCTCGCAGACACTGCATTAAAAACTGCAAATTCCGGTTACCTGACCCGACGGCTTGCTGATGTTGCTCAGGATTGCATGGTGTTAGAAGAAGATTGCGGCACAGCCGTTGGCGTGGAAGTGGAGCCTCTTATGGAAGGCGGGGAAATTATCCAGCGTCTGGGAGAGCGTATTTTAGGACGTGTGACCATAGAAGATATACATGATCCGTTTACGGATGAAATTATCATACGCCAGGGAGAACATTTGGATGAATCTGCCGTTAAAAAAATCGAAGACGCGGGTATTACAAAGATAACCATCCGGTCTGTTCTTACATGCAGATCAAAGCATGGTGTATGTGCTGGATGTTATGGCAGAGATCTTTCGCATGGAGGGCTGGTAGAAATCGGGCAGGCTGTTGGCATTATGGCGGCCCAGTCGATTGGTGAGCCGGGTACGCAGTTGACCATGCGTACATTCCACATTGGTGGAACTGCCAGCAGGCGAGTTGAGCAGGCGGATATTAAGGCACGAGTGGATGGAACTATCCGGTTTGATGATCTTAAAGTGTTAAAAAATGCTAAGGATCAATATGTTGTGATGAACCGGAGGGGAGGAGAATTTGCAATTATCAGCGATACAGGTCGAGAAAGAGAACGGTTTCCGGTTATTTATGGCGCTCATCTGAAAGTGAAGGATGGAGATAAGGTAAAGGAGGGTGATCTTCTTGCAACCTGGGATCCATTTACGACACCGATACTGACAGAGGTGGATGGGACGGTTAAGTTTGGAGATATTGAGGCCGGGAAAACCATGCAGGAAAAAGTTGATCCTGTTACCGGGAAATCAAGTCATACGATCATTGAATCGAAAAGCGGAGAAGAACGCCCGCGAATTTCAATTAAAGATAAGGAGGGACAGACGGCCAAACTTCCAGAATCGGAGGCACGGGCGCGTTACTTCCTGCCGGTTGATGCTATTTTAATGGTGGAAGAAAACAGTACGGTGAAGGCGGGTGATATTATAGCGAAGCTTCCCAGAGCCACGACGAAGACAAAGGATATTACTGGGGGTCTGCCTCGGGTTGCGGAGCTTTTTGAGGTTCGAAAACCCAAAGAAACTGCTGTATTAAGCGAAATAGACGGTTACGTTTCGATATCAAAATCCACCAAAAAGGGCAAACAGAAAATAACCGTTACTCCGGTGGATGTGGGTGAAAAAATGGAATACCTGATACCGCGCGGGAAACATATTAATGTTTATGAAGGTGATTATATTCGAGCCGGAGAAGCACTTATTGGCGGTTCAGCTGTTCCGCAGGATATTTTGAATATTAAGGGTGAAATCGAACTGGCACGCTATCTGGTGGATGAGGTTCAGGAGGTGTATCGCCTGCAGGGGGTACGGATCAATGACAAGCACATCGAAGTTATCGTCAGACAGATGATGAGGCGTGTAAAGGTTATTGAAGTGGGTGATACCGACTGTATTTATGAAGAACATATAGACAGGGTCAAGTTTGAAGATATTAATAGTGCGGTAATAGCTAAAGGGGGGAAACCGGCTGTGGCAGAACCCCTAATACTTGGTATCACAAAAGCATCCCTGTGTACGGATAGTTTCATTTCAGCTGCTTCATTCCAGGAAACAACCAAAGTACTGACCGATGCCAGTATTGCAGGCACAAAAGATTACTTGCGGGGTTTGAAGGAAAACGTCATTATGGGACGGCTTATTCCCGCTGGCACAGGGCATCCCGCATATCGGGATCTTGGAATTGTGCCAAGCCTAGAATAGCTGTTATTTTTATGGTTTTAAATAGTTACACCTGACGTTTTTGTTTGATACGAAAGGTTTAATAAGGGATTTGAAGCGGACGGCGTTTTGTTCATTTACAGAATAATTATGACGCAAAAGAATTATTTACGGTAAAAGAATTTTTATATAAAAAGCTTGACATTATTTGATTGCACGAATATATGTCGTCATTTACCTTGTACACGATGGGTAAACAGATTTATTTATAAGCGGGGAGAGTATGCCGACGATTAATCAGCTGGTCAGAAACGGCCGGAAGCGGACAAAGAAAAAAACAAACACACCAGCGTTGAAAGGGGCTCCACAAAGAAGAGGGGTGTGTACGCGTGTATATACTTCGACTCCGAAAAAGCCGAATTCAGCTCTGAGGAAGGTTGCAAGGATCAGGCTGACTTCAGGCGCTGAAGTTACGGGATACATTCCCGGCATTGGGCACAATCTTCAGGAGCATTCTGTTGTGCTTGTCCGGGGAGGACGAGTGAAAGATCTTCCCGGTGTCAGATATCATATCATCAGAGGCACCCTTGATACCCTGGGTGTTGAAGATCGAAAACAAGGGCGCTCAAAATATGGTACAAAACGGCCCAAATAGATTATATGTAAATTACACATAAAATAAATGGTGTAAGATATGCCAAGAAGAAGAGAAGTTCCGCAGCGGGTTACTATGCCTGATCCTTTATACGAAAACAGGCTTGTATCAAAATTTATTAACGCGATGATGCGAGATGGGAAAAAAAGTACAGCGGAATTATTGCTGTACGATGCATTTGATTTTATCAAGGATAAAACGAAGGATGATCCACTGAAGATATTTGAACAGGCTGTTGAGAATGTAAGGCCGATGATTGAAGTTAAATCAAGACGGGTTGGAGGATCAACCTACCAGGTACCGAGTGAAATTAGACCCTCTCGCAGGACTGCTTTAGGAATCAGATGGATTATTACCCATGCACGGAGCCGTTCAGAAAAAAACATGTCAACCAAGCTCGCCGGAGAACTTTTGGATGCCGCTCAGAACAAAGGAACGTCTATCAAGAAAAAGGAAGATACCCACAAAATGGCTGAGGCAAATAAGGCCTTTGCTCATTTCAGGTGGTAATAAATTTAGGTAAAATTTGTACGTTTTAAAAGGGGGAATGACCAATGGCAAAGGAAAAATTTGAAAGGACCAAGCCGCACGTAAACGTTGGGACGATAGGGCATATCGATCATGGGAAGACCACTCTGACAGCGGCCATTACCAAGCATATGGGCCTGAAGGGTTTGGCGAAGTTTGTGCCGTTTGATCAGATAGATAAGGCTCCGGAGGAAAAAGAGCGTGGGATAACCATTTCAACGGCCCATGTGGAATATGAGACAGAAAACCGTCATTATGCCCATGTGGACTGCCCGGGTCATGCGGACTATATCAAGAACATGATTACAGGAGCTGCCCAGATGGATGGTGCGATTCTTGTGGTTGGCGCAGATGACGGCCCGATGCCTCAGACCCGTGAGCACATCCTGTTAGCCCGCCAGGTAGGCGTACCCTGTATTGTGGTTTTTCTAAACAAGTGTGATATGGTAGATGATAAGGAACTCATCGAGCTTGTAGAACTTGAACTAAGAGAGCTTCTTGACAAATATGAGTTTCCCGGAGATGACACACCCATTATTCGCGGCAGTGCATTAAAGGCGCTGGAAAGTGACGACGCGAACAGCGAAGAGGCCAAATGTATTCATGAGTTAATGAAAGCGATTGACACATTTATACCCGAACCCAAGCGGGATATTGAAAAGCCGTTTTTATTGCCCATTGAAGATGTTTTCAGTATCGCGGGACGTGGTACGGTTGTGACGGGTCGTGTAGAGCGCGGGATCATTCATGTGGGAGATAATGTGGAGATCGTGGGTATCCGCGAGACGCAGAAGACCGTTTGCACGGGAGTTGAGATGTTTCGAAAACTTTTAGATGAAGGCCGAGCCGGGGATAACATAGGCGTATTGTTGCGCGGTACCAAGCGTGAAGAAGTTGAGCGGGGCCAGGTGGTTGCTGTTCCTGGTTCAATCACGCCGCATACGAAGTTTAAGGCGGAAGTGTATATATTAAGCAAGGAAGAAGGAGGCCGTCACACACCGTTTTTCAATGGATACCGTCCGCAGTTTTATTTTAGGACAACCGATGTGACTGGCATATTGAATTTACCTGAAGGTGTAGAGATGATTATGCCTGGGGACAATATTACGATTACTGGTGAACTGA
>JAABPS010000078.1 GCA_011391835.1 Desulfobacteraceae bacterium | reverse complement strand
GGTGTAGAATAGTTTTTTTTAAAATATTTATCCTATAAATATCACAGGATAAAATGTAAACCCATGTGTTTAATTCTATATACTTTTAAAAACAGACAGTTAAACTAAAGGAGGATGTATGATAAAAACGGCTGAACAATATATTGAAAGTTTACGGGACGGAAGAGTCGTCTATCAAAATGGTCAAAATGTCAAAGACGTCCCAACCTTTCCGGCTTACAAACAAATGGTGGAACGATCTGCCTCTGAGTTTTATATTGCCATGCTTCCGGAATATCGTGAGCTGTTTAATGTTCAGGAAAACGGTGAAGAATATTCCTTTGCCTATAAGATTCCAAAAACAGGCGAAGATCTTCAACGACGCAGAAACATCACTCAAACATTGAGCCGTCTGGGGGCTGGCGGTTCCAAACTTACTGGCGTAGATGGGCTTAACGGCGTAGCCTACGCAGCCCATACCATGGACAAAGCGCTTGGCACGGATTATGGTAAACGTGTTGAAGCCTACCGGAAATGGTGCCAGGATAATGATCCGGGGATCTGCGCTGCCGTGAGCGACCCAAAGGGAAACAGAGAGCTTCACGCTGCAGATTCTAAACAGCAGCATAAGGATTTTTATGTACGAATTGTGGACCGGAAAAAAGATGGTATTGTCATCAACGGATGCAAGTTACACATCAGTCATTCCATCTTTTCCAATGAACTGGTGGTGCTTCCTTCCCGGAATCATGACGAATCCAGCAAAGACTACGCGGTATCCTGCGCGGTATCCTGCGGAACAAAAGGAGTAAAATTTATCGGCACGGACTCAGCAATTGCCGGTGGCGGCGGACATCCCATGATTATATTTGACAACGTGTTTGTCCCCAATGAACGGGTATTTCTTGCTGGAGAATGGAAGTTCTCCCGGCTATATGCAACATCGTTTGCACGGTATCACCGTTTAACCGCGGCGACGTATAAACATGTACAGCTTCAAAACATTGCAGGACTGGCAAGACTGATCGCAGAACACAACGGCCTGACACATGCCACACGCATACGGGACATGCTGGCCTGGTTTGCCATGTACACGGAAATGACAGAGGCCATGGGAAAAGCCGCAGCTCTGGATGCCAAAATCGATCCACAAACCGGTTTTGCCCAGCCAAACCATGTGTATACGAACTGCGCCAAATATTGGTTCGCGGATAATTGGCATCAGGCGATCAAATATCTTCAGGATATAGCCGGAGGAATTGGCGGGACCATGCCGTCTGAAGCGGATTGGCAAAATCCTGAAACAAAACCGTACATCGAAAAATACCTTGGCGGAGTCGCTGGTTATACAACGGAAGAACGCTTAAAAGTCCTGCGTGCCATCAACGGTCATTCTTCCGCATTTATGGGCATCTTGACTATTCATGCAGAAGGATCCTTGTCTGCACAGCGCATGGCACTATATCAGCAGGCAGATTGGGAACTTTTCAAAGCAGCTGCCAGAAGCGCATTAAATATTCCAACAGACCATCCCAATTTTAAAAATATTTCCAGAGAGTCACCCTGGAAGCTTCCTAAATAAAGACACAAGCACCCTCACGGTTTCATCCGATTAAATATGAAGACGTAATCAATATTGATTATGTCTTCATATTTTTTTGAAATCAAATTCATCCTCACCGGATACGGCTGTGTTTAATCGGGATTAATCCTAATCATATCTCCGTTGTGATGTAACCGATATTGAACCGTTTACGCTTAAAGATTATTTTTCTCAAAAATGTATATTGTTATCTTCATGCAAATTTGATATTGACTCTTAACATCCATAGATGAATGAGGCTTTTCCATGATATATGCTGCTATTACAGGGTGGGCCAAGTGTCTGCCGCCTGCTATTTTAACCAATGCGGATCTATCCTCTTTTTTAGATACAGATGATGAGTGGATTACCTCCCGAACGGGCATGAAAGAGCGCCGTATTTCCCATGTCCCTCTTTCAACACTGGGGCATGTGGCTGCATGCAGAGCCCTCGCAGCAGCCGGTAAAACTGCTGCAGAAGTAGATGTAATTATTTTCGGCACCACCACCCCGGATCAGATCTGTCCCAATACCTCATCCCATGTTCAAAAATTACTGAATGCACAAAATGCCGCATGCATGGATCTCAATTCCGCTTGCACCAGTTTTTTATATTCATTATCAGTTGCAACCTCATTGATTAAAACCAGCGTTTTCAATAATGCACTGGTGATTGGCGGAGAAGTCATTTCTCCGCTGATAGACTGGAACAATCGAAATGTTGCCATATTGTTCGGAGATGGCGCCGCCGCTTTTTATCTTGAAGCATCGGATGAAAAAGAAGGCCTATTGGCCGAAGAATTGGGCTGTTTTGCAGATGTGCGTGACATTTTATCTGTTCATGGCTGGGGTTCTATTTACGCAAATAGAGGCTTTCACCTGGGCTATACAGAATGGCAGTTTGAAGGCCAGGAAATATTTAGAAAAGCGGTGAATGGAATGACACGAGCAACTGAAAAAGTATTGCAAAAAAGCCATATTACCGCAAATGATATTGATCTCGTTGTCCCTCATCAGGCCAATGCACGGATTATTAACGCTGTTGCTGAACGTATTAACATACCCATGGATAAAGTATTTGTAAATGTGCATCGATACGGGAATATGTCAGCAGCAACCGTACCGGTCGCAATGGTTGAAGCTCTTGAAGAAGGACGTATTCTCCCATATAATAACATTCTGACACCCGCATTTGGCGGCGGATTGACATGGTGCGCACACTTTTTAAAATGGGGTGAACGAGTCAAACCGCTTGATGAAGCGGATATTGAGCTGCCCCCTTGCGATAAAAGCGCGCTGGAGTTAGTCGAGGAGATGAAATTAGCAAAAGAAATAGGTATTCATAATGCGACTCATCCTATGTTTAAACCCAACTAATTTTTTTAATCCATGCGAATTGTCATGGCAAATGGATTGTGTACGGTATGTTTCATTTCATCCTGAAAGAAATCACATGGTAGAACGCAACCCGGAGGTACGTCAAAGCCTATTCACATAATACCATATTCGAGAGGAGGCACCATGCCATATGATCTATCAATTCACGAGAACAAACGATATATGTATATTCGGATTCATGGCGAACTCACACAATCGGATATGGATGATGCGTTTGATAATATTTTGAGGTGCCAATCTCAATACCACCTCAATCTCATTCTATGCGATCAGCGGTCTATGGAAATCCCGCCAAACATAATGGATGTCTTCTCCGCTGCCAAACGATTCTCAGATCAACCCTTCAGAGGCATGCGGCTTGCAATTCTTCGCCATGTGATACCCCAAGAATATCATTTCTTTGAAACTGTTGCCCGAAACCGGTCAGCCTCTGTACGTGTATTTGACAATGAAGAAACAGCAGCGAACTGGCTGGTATCACAGGATAACTAAAATTGTTTGAATGGATTCACTATTAGCATACACCTAAATTTGCAAATGCCAATTACCGTTTTAAAAAATAAATCAAAAGATCTCACCGTTATTACCCTCAATGGCAATGTTCTGAAGGAAGAACTATTTAATCTGATCCATGAATATGAAAAATACGGTTATGCAAAATACGAAATTTATGATTTGCAAAACTTTACAGGAGTGCCTCTTCCTTTTGATGATGTCAAAATGTTTGCGAACTATATTTATAGCATAGATGCCATTCGCCCGAAAGACGGGAAAACCGCTGTTGTCCATAATAGTTCAGACCAGTTGGGTTTTGGCATCACCAGGCAGATGATTGCGCTGCTTGAAAGTGAAAACGTTCCGTTTGGCCTCAATGTATTCTATTCCATAGATGAAGCATATCAATGGCTTTCCATTTCAGACGAAATCATTCACGCCAGCTGAGGTCTTCCGCCCCATTCCTTTACTTTTGCGTCAGAGTTTTTATGGGAAATAGATACACCATTTTGAAACGGATCATACGATCCTGCAGGGCAATGAAAGCAAATACGATCAATCCAAAATTGTTTTTGATACTGCTTATTCTGTTTCTGATAAATTCAGGGTGTTTGGGCCCTGTAAAAAATTTATACCCTCCGGAACCCGGCGATCCCGTCAAGACGATTTATGTGGTCAGCCATGGATGGCACACAGGGCTCGTTCTTAATATCGCAGACATCTCGAATCAACAACATCTGATACCCGATTTTTTTAAAAAGAGTACATCCATTGAAATCGGCTGGGGAGATGAAGGATTTTACAGATCAAAAGAATTCAGTTTTTGGACCACGGTCAAGGCAGCTATTTTCCCTACGCCATCTGTTCTGCATTTAGTGGAACTTCACCTGCCTGTTGAAATCCACTTCCCGAAAAGCGGGATCGTCAAAGTGAACCTGAGTGAACAGGGCTTTAACAATTTATGCGATTTTATTGAAGCCTCGTATGTTACAGACGCCAATGGAAATGCAGTTGATTCAGGCCCAGGCATTTACGGAAAAAGCCGTTTCTACCAATCAAATCAAAGTTACTTCTTCCCTAAAACCTGTAATACCTGGACCGCTTCAGCGCTTCGGTCAGCAGGTTGTCCCATAACCCCTGTCTATGCTGTCAGAGCCAAAAATGTATTTATTCAAACCAAAAAATTCGGTGTGGTGATACAGGAAATCAAAGAAGATGATTAAAACAACACATGCAACATAAAGGAAACCAAAAATGGATTTGCAGGAAAAACGAGAAACCACCACTAAAATAGCATGGGCATATTTAGCACTCCTTGTTTCCTTTTGGAAACCAAGGAGTTTCCATAGGGAAACAAAGCCTGCTAAAAAGATCAGTTTTCTATCGTATCACTAATTTTTTTTGATAATTGATATAAGTCTAACATGCTGTTTATTATGATAAAATTATTTTATTTAATATTTTTGAAATAAATCTAAATTTTGGCAAGCCATTTGCATAATTACTTTTCAACATCTGATTTAATCATATTCCTCCTTAACGGCTAGTTGAAGATAGATCAATTAGCCGTTTTTTTTTGCAATTCTAATATTTACCTCCATGATCCTTTTTGACCTGGTCGCGGTTTATCTCGCCACGTTCATTTTTAGGAAGTGAATCAACAAAAACAATTATCTGGGGCTTCTTGTACCGTGCAATTCTCTGTGCCACGAATTCTTTGAGTTCATTCTCTTCAACAGTTTTTCCATGTGCCCGAACGCACACAGCTTTGATGGCTTCTCCCCATTTTTTATCCGCAACGCCTATGACACAGACTTCATCAACTGCTTCGTGTTCAAGGATTGTCTGTTCAACTTCCGCTGGATATACATTTTCTCCTCCAGGCTTGATCAGTTCTTTCTGTGCTTTTCGTTTTACATACCACAAGTACCCCTGTTCATCAAAACGCCCAATATCACCTGTATGATGCCATCCGTTTCTAAATGTATAGGCTGTTTCGTCTGCACGACCCCAATATCCTAAAAAAACAGTAGGTGACTTCACACAAATTTCTCCGGGCTGTCCTGTTGGAACCATGGCATCGTGGTCATCTAACAGCGCTACTTTTGCCAGAAAGGTCGGCTTCCCGGCGCTGCCCGGTTTCTCATCTACAGGGCAGCCGCTCACGCCCAAGGCCTCTGTCTGACCGAATCCTGTATGGTATCTGGCCTGTGGCGCCAGTTTCATGAATCGCAGGATATTTTCTGCACTATCCATACCTGTAACGTGTCGTATGCTTGATACGTCATAGGTTCCTTTTTCATAAACATCCATCATCATGCCCAGTATCGGAGCGAAGTTAAATAATGCAGTCCCCTTCTCTTTCTCAATAAGCTGAAGGGCTGTTTCAGGATCAAATCGCTCTAAAATCGCATTTTTCCCTCCAGCCTGCATCATGGCAATGGAAAGATTCAGTCCAGCCACATGAAAAAGAGGCAGTACGCCAATATGACAGTCATCCTTCGTCAGGTTGAAGTTTCTCATGGTAATCAAACCTGCGTAAATGAGATTTCCCTGGCTCAGAAGCGCTCCCCTTGGCTTTCCTTCCACCGCAGCCGTATGAATAATAACAAAGCCTGAATCCATTGGAATATCAAATAGTTCATTCATATTCTCATCGGAATAAAGTTGAGAAAATGGAATAAATCCTTTCCCATTTTCCCCTGCTCCAATTGTATAGCAGTGTTCAATGGTTTTTATTTTTGATTTTATCTCTGATATCGTCTGCTGATATTCCGATCCCGCAAAAACAATTTTTGGGGTACAGTCGTTAAGAACATAGTGAATTTCATCCAGTTGAAAACGCCAGTTGACTGCAAGGACAATCGCGCCAATTTTCGCTGCTGCGCCATACAGAATCAAATACTCATCACTATTGTGCGCCACGACACCCATGCGGTCGCCTTTGCTTATACCTGCTTTCGTTAAGCCGGCAGCGATTTGATCACATTTCTGTTTAAACTCCTTATGTGTCAACCGGGATTCTTTATACACGATGGCATCACGATGAGGATAAATTTCCGCATTTCTGCAGATAACATCATAAATTGTATAATCACGTACCCCCATGATCTCCTCCTTTAGATTACTGTAAAGTGCATAATTTTATGGTGAACATACTGCTCTAACTATATGGTAATCATTCATAAGATGGCAATATTTTTATTTTATTTTTAGTTCATATTCTGCTACATAAGCGATAAAAAACGTATGTGAATAAAATGGATACCACGATGGTATTAGGGCAATGAAACACAAACAAGAAGAAAAGATCCTGTTTTTTATTATGGGCATCCAGCGTTCAGGCGGCTCAACTGTATTGGATGTTTTTCGATATAAGCGAAAGGTATCCATATTCACTGAAAAAGATAAACGATTTTTTGATAATTTCTTCCTTAAGCCGTTAGAATCAATTCAGCCGTTGCTTGAAAATTCAAAGCCCATAACATTTATAGAAGCAAAATCCGAAACAAAAAAAAGAGAAGTAAAGACTATTTTTTCTGAGTTTTCCCAGTACACTGTTAAAATTATCTGGAACTACCGACATCCTGCCAGCGTTTTCTATTCCAGATTGATAAAATATCCCCATGAGGACTGGGTCTCAGATGACAACCAATTTTGCGAAATGTGGAACCGGAGAAATGCGTCTGTGCTGAGCGCACTCGAACACTATCGGGATCATATCGCTATTGTAAAAATTGAAGATTTGATTGCCAGCAAAAAAGTTTTTAAACAACTGTGTGATTTTGTGGGCGTAAAGGGACGCAATAAATTTTATTCGGATAAAAATAAAATTGAAAAATATCTGCCTGCTGCAACCATAAAAAGCATACATGAAAGAACATCGGCAATTTTAAATCAATTGGATTTAAACCGCCGGTTTCTTCCATGAAACCAAAAAATATACAGATAAATGCAAGGATGATAGATGTCTTTTATTATTCTTGACGCCAGTAAAATATATCACTATAGTCTCCCACGAATAAGCTCATTTCATTCGCAAACGTTAAAAAAAAGGAATTTTAGCAACATTGATATCCCTTGATGCAGTTACAAAAAAGTTTAATTCCACCACCGCCGTCGATAATGTATCGTATCGCGTTGAAAAAGGTGAATTTTTTGCGCTCCTGGGGCCTAATGGCGCAGGGAAAACCACCATTGTTCGGATGCTGATGGGATTTTCAAAAGCAACAACGGGAACTCTTAAAATCGATGGCGTTCCCGCTCAATATCATCAGGCTCGAAACAAGGTTGGCTATCTTGCTGAAAATCACCGTATTCCTCCGTATCTTTCGGGATGGGAATATCTTCTCCGTCACGCTGCGCTGATCGATTTAACACGCACGGATGCTATTCGTGAAATAGATTCACTTCTTGAGCATGTGGATATGGTCAAAGAAAAAAAACAAAGGGCCAGCACATATTCAAAAGGCATGTCACAACGCATCGGCCTTGCCGCAGCCCTCATTGGGAAGCCAAAACTTTTAATACTGGATGAACCAGCGTCAGGTCTTGATCCCCTGGGTATCAGAGATTTTCGTAAGATTTTGGAAAGCCTGCGCAATCAGGGAACGACCATTGTTCTCAACTCTCATTTTCTTTCAGAAGTTGAAAAAATCTGCGATACGGTTGCAATCATGAGCAAGGGAAATATTCTTGTCAAAGATTCAATCCACAACATTGTTCAAAAAGACGAAACACTGGAAGATGTGTTTGTGCGATGGGTAGATAAAAAAAATGCCTAAAATAGTTCGTATTGCTATCTTTTCATTACAGGATCAGATACGCCAAAAAAGTTTCTATATACTTCTGGCCGCCTGTATTCTGCTTGTTCTGCTTCTTCGCAGCTGCTACAGCGGTAATGTGGTGGTGAACAACCAACAGATCGATAATCTTGCCATTGCGTGGCATGCATCAAAATTCGCCTTTCATCTGATTGCCGGCGGTATGATGTTTTTGACTGCATTGCTTTCAATGAATATATTCACCCGTGACAGCCAAAATGGCAATACTGTACTCGTTCTTTCAAAGCCCATAAAACGCTCGGATTATGTGTTGGGACGCATAGCAGGTGTTTGGATCCTCGTCTCTGTCTTTATGTTTATTCTCCATCTGACGATTGTCATCATTGCATTCATGAACACCGGAGATGTATTGCCTGAATTCCTTCTCGCCTCCGTCATCTGCATGATAAATCTTCTTTTTCTGACAATTCTAACAAGCCTGCTTTCCTTGTTTCTTCCTGACGTTATCGCAGCTATCACAGCAATAGGAATCACTGGAATCAGCTTCGTTTCCGATTCGTTCTATCTTGCGCAACACAGCGGAATGTTCCGGCCTCTTGTGTCATCTGCAATGGAAAACAATGTATCAATCTGGCAAGTTCTCTGGCCCAAGACCGCGATGCTTCAATATTATGCGTCTTCGTTTGTCGGCGATAGTAATTTTAATACGAAGGGCCCGGTACATCCATTAGTAAACATTTGTTTTTATATCCTTATTTCCTATATCATTTTGATATGGGTATTTAACCGGAAGGATGTATAAACAGAGACCCTCAATTTATGATTTTTCTTGATTTTAAAAGCAGATAGAATATCATCCAGCAGCGATATTCGATTATTGCTTTTTCATCCTGATTTGCCCGTTTTTCCCTGTTTATTTGTATATCATGCTGATGGCACATAAACCCGATGGAGGAGAGCCATGGAGAAAGATACAATAATCAAAAGGCGCACATTCCTGATAAATAAAAAATTTCAGTTTCATTTTCTTTTTATCGCAGTTCCCATTATGCTGCTGACTGCCATTGCCATTGGTGTAACGATCCCGTTATTATACCAATCGGGATTTAAATGGCGCTTTGTATTTGCCTTTATTGTGTATTCGATTACGCTCAGCCTCTTTTCCATTCTGTACACCCATTCCATCGCCGGGCCTCTGTACAACCTTGGTAAGGTCTTGCGTGACATCACGTATGACAAAATTCCTAAACGCAAATTTAAATTTAGAGATTCTGACCAGTTTCAATGGCTTGCAACTGATTTTGAACGGTATCTTGAAACCAGGAGAAAGGAAGTATTGTTAAAGGAAAAAATTGTCGCCAATTTGAATTTATTAAAAGACATGATTAAAAACAAACAATATTCCCCAAATGATTGCGCTGCAACCGTCGATGAAGTAATCAACCTCATTACAATTAAAAAACAACCACCATCGCTGTTTTAAAAGTAATTTATTTCTATTATCTAAACTGGCAAAGTAGGATGTCCCTATCTCGAATCGGATGTCCCATCTCGAATCGGGCGTCCCTATCTCGAATCGGGTATCCCAATCTCTACAAGTCATCCCGGACTTGATCCGGGATCCAGGCATCTATCTATATGTAACTTTAATAGATTCCAGGTCAAAGTCAGATAGATGATGCGCTTCCTACGTCAGCGCATCCTATGGCCCTACATCCCCAAGAATCCCATGGCTGGTGGTAGTAATTCAAATTATCAAAGAGCGATTTAAATTGGTTTTATACTTTTATGTACGTTATATATTAAAAGAAGTCCCTATATTCCTATACCTTTTATCCATGACACATATGCTTCCTCTGTCCT
>JAABPS010000077.1 GCA_011391835.1 Desulfobacteraceae bacterium | reverse complement strand
TCCACATTATGCCAATAAAAATCCAGGTCTTCGTTTCCTTTCAAATGTTCAATGTAACTGATGTACTCGTCCGAGCAGGCTTCACAAAATCGATAAGGGACTCTGAGATGGCGGGCATCATTTTTTGTGTCATTGGCTTTCAGACTGACCTGGGTTCCGCATTTTTCGCATTTCGACGCGCAGTGGGCGCAATGAAATGATTTACGAATGGCAGATATTTTCCGCTTTTTAATTAATTCAGCGGATTTTTCTTTGGTTAACTGTATTTTTTCGCCAAA
>JAABPS010000076.1 GCA_011391835.1 Desulfobacteraceae bacterium | reverse complement strand
GGCGGATACCTGTCAATCTCTTAAACTAAATAGAATTTATCAATGATGATCAAATTTTATTCGATTATAGCAGGCCTTTTTCCTTACTCAGAGATATATGTAAACACTATATAAAAGGAATTGGTTTGCCAGTACGATACGCAAGGGCCTGGCATACAGCAATAAGCTGCCCGTCTTGATCGGTGACTTTAATCTCATAGCTTGCTGTTCTCTTGGTGCCATTTATTTCTTTTGCTGTTGCCCGCAGCAGTTTTCCAGGTTCCGGGCTTGCAATATACTGGATATTGACATTCAGCGCCACAGCGATGGTGCCGTGAGTCTGGCTGGCTGTTTCAAATGCCTCGTCGATTAACGAGAAAATGGCCCCGCCATGAGCCCGATCATAGATATTGCCCATGGACGTCCGGTCAAAGATCATTTCCACAGTTGATTGACCTAAGTCCAGAGTGACGAGTTTCATGTTCAATGCGTTGGCGAACGGTTCGTTCTCTACTGCATGAAAGATTGCTTTTTTAACCTTTTCTTCCATTATCTGTCTCCGTGCAGAAAAATAGTCACCTTGAAGAATAGTGTCCAGCGGGAATGTCAGTTTGTTCAATTTAAGAAGCTATTGTGGATAAATTATCACCCTATGCATCATCGAGCAAGGGGTAATTTTCTTGTCGAACATACAATAAAGAGGCAGGGAACAGGCTCAATATGGATTCAAATTGACAAACTTTCATGTTTCTTCTATAGGTTTAACAGCTTATACGTACTGTTTTGCCGGATCCGCTATTGGGGCGGTTCGGCTCTTTTTTAGCGTTTACAATGCGGGGAGGGGATGAAATGAGAAAAGGTCTAAAGATGATGTTTCTATCTGCTGGCATCTGTTACTTTCTATTGACTGCAGGGTGCGGTCCTAAAAAGGCTGTTGGATTGAGAGAGGTTTTTGATTCCTGCGCGCTTGAAGCGACGCTGGATGAACTGGGAGTGCTTGATGAGAGCGTGAAAAACAAGGAGGATTATCTCGAGTACGTTGAAGAGAAACTCTTCGAGGAAAAGGAGAGTAACCGATATTCGAAAAAAGTCTGGAAGCGGCTGGTGGAAAGGACACAGCACACTGCTGAAGAGACGTGGGATAAAACATATGCCCAGAAAAAAAAGCTGTGTACAGAAAACAAGGGATTTCTGGAAAAGGATGAACATGAGTAAAACCCGATAAACCATATCAACTGTACTATCCGGTTACAGAATCACGCTTTTAGCAATGGTAAAAGGGATAACTGCATGTATCTAAAATCGGCCTTGGCTTTTGAGAATAAAGGGGGGCTATTGGATGTTTCCAAATAAAGAAGAAAAGCGGCTGGAGCAGCAGATGGGGTCCATTGTGAATATTGTTACCGAAGGCACTGTTTTAAAAGGAAATATCAAGACAAAAGACAGCATTCGGATATCGGGAAGGCTGGAAGGTGATATTGACTGCGATAAGCTGATATGGGTCAATAAGTGCGGACGGATTGACGGGATGGTAAAGGCTCTGGGTGCTATTGTTGAGGGGGAAATCAATGGGACTCTGGAGCTTGCAAAACAGCTTGAGCTTCGGTCCACGGGACGTATTACCGGTGATATTATTTCAGCTAAAATCGCAATGGCAGAGGGTTGCTTTCATGAAGGGGAGATGAAGACCGCAACCGCCAAAGAAAAGCCGACAACTTTTGTTGAAAAAAGAAAGTGTTAACTGCTGAGCGTGATGAAATATCTATTGCGATTATTTTGACTTTTCAATGTCCATAAGATATAATACCACGAAAAAATAAAGGCTTGGGGGGTAACTATGGAGCTTCTTGGCATTGATATTGGGTTTGGGTTTACAAAGGCGACGAACGGTCAGGACATGCTGATTTTTAAATCCCTGTTTGGGGATTCGAAAGAGATGCAATTTTGGGCTGATTTTGGCGAAAATGCTGAAGAGGATTATTTCCACGTAACCATTGAAGGCAAATCCTATTTTGTAGGCAATCTGGCAGAACAGCAGTCCAATGTCCGGCAATTCACACTGGATCAGGACAAACTGATAGCGGACTTTATCAAAGTTCTGGCGTTAACGGCTGCTGGAAAATTTTATGGAAGCGAAGTTCCTATCAACGTGGTTTCCGGACTCCCTATCGGCTATTTTAAGCAGAATCAGGAACGTTTTGCCAAAACGCTCAGGGGATATCATGAAGTGACGTATCAAAAGCCCGATGGCAGCAAAATCTCCAAAAAAATATATATCAATAAAGTACGCATGATGCCTCAACCCCTGGGGACCATTTTAAATCTTTTGATGGATGAGAACGGTAAAGTTATAAACAAGGAACTTGAAAAACAGAAAATTGGCGTCATTGATATCGGATTCAGAACAACGGATTTTACTATTTTTGACAAACTCCAATATATTGACAGGGGAAGCAGCACTATTGATACCGGTATTTCCAAGGCCTTTAGTGTGATCGCAAATAAGCTGCAGGAACGGAGCGGGGTTAATATCGAGGTGTATCGTTTGTATAAAGCCGTTGAATCCGGTTTTATAAAAATGAAAGGGCATGGCTTTGATTTTTCCAAGATTAGAGACAAGATCTTCGCCCAATTGGCCGCCCGGATAGCCAGTGATGTGGACAGGCTGTGGACGGAAGATTGGGATATGGATGTTATCATCCTCACCGGTGGCGGAAGTGCAGAACTGGCAAAATACCTTCAGCCGTTGATATCGGGGAATGTGATGCCAATGAAGAATGATGTTGACGCGCGCCTGAATAACGTGCAGGGATATTATAAATTCGGCAAATACATTTGGGGGGAATCCGGTTTGGGTGAACACCGTTCAACTCCCCAATAGGTTATGCTGTTTAAATCTATAGGGTTATAAACAGTCCGTTCATCAATAATCCGCCTGGTGGTTTCAGCAGGCAGTACCCCCTGTCCAGCCTGCCGTCTTCCCATTTCTCTTTTGGTGAATTGTTTCCTTCATTTCGTTCACGAAAATTCCTTGACAGAAAATTAACATAAAATTACATTTAAACTTTTTCATTTGAGGGGGTTAACCATGCGTATCCAAACAGACAGGCGGGCGCATCATGTCTGATTTTGTATTCCAGGAAATGTTTCCGCTCGGAGATGATGCCACTGAATATCGTTTACTGACACAGGAACATATCTCGCAGGGAATGTATAACGATATACCGATGCTTCACGTTGCGCCGGAGGGACTCATCCATCTCACAGAAACGGCATTTAAGGATGTGTCCCATCTTTACCGAACATCCCACCTGGAGCTCCTAAAAGAAATTATTGATGATCCGGACAGTTCGGCCAATGACCGATACGTTGCCCTTGAGCTGATGAAAAACGCAGTCATTTCTGCTGAAGGCGAATTTCCCATGTGCCAGGATACAGGTACGGCAATTATTATCGGTAAAAAAGGGCAGCGGGTCTGGACCGACTTTTCCGATGAAAAGGCAATCGCTCAAGGTGTATTTCATGCGTACCAAAAGCATAATTTTCGCTACTCTCAGCTTGCACCCATTACCCTGGTTGAGGAAAAGAATACAGGCAATAACCTTCCTGCACAGATAGAGCTTTACGCTGTTGACGGGGATGAATATCATTTTTTGTTTATGGCTAAAGGGGGCGGGTCCGCAAACAAAACCCGATTATTTCAGGAAACAAAGGCGATACTGACTCCGGAATCGCTGACAAATTTTATAAAAGAAAAAATAAAAGGTCTCGGCACTTCAGGATGTCCGCCGTATCATTTGGGCGTTGTCATTGGAGGGACGTCAGCGGAAACCAATCTCAAGACAGTTAAACTGGCAACAGCAAAATATTTAGACACATTGCCGACAACAGGAAGCCACACCGCCCATGCGTTCAGAGACATGGATTTTGAAGATACCCTGCTGAACATATCCAGAGAGCTTGGCATCGGCGCTCAATTTGGCGGGAAATATTTTTGTCTGGACGTAAGAGTCATACGGCTCCCCCGTCATGGAGCATCCGTGCCCATCGGTATAGGAGTCAGCTGTAGCGCTGATAGACACATGAAAGCCAAGATTACACGAAAGGGGATATTTCTGGAAAAACTTGATTCCAATCCGTCCCGATTTTTGCCGGCAGATGATGATACCGATGAATCAGCGGTTCGGATTGATCTGAATAAATCGATGGATGATATCCGTGCCATGCTGAGCAGATATCCTGTAGCCACACGGTTGCTGCTTACTGGGAAAATGGTGGTGGCCAGAGACATTGCGCATGCGAAACTCCAGGAACGTCTGGATCGGGGCAACGATCTTCCCGGCTATTTTAAGGATCATATTATCTACTATGCGGGTCCTGCCAAAACCCCCAAAGGATATCCATCCGGTTCGTTTGGCCCGACCACGGCAGAGCGCATGGATCCCTATGTGCCGGGTTTTCAAAAAACGGGAGGTTCGCTGGTCATGCTGGCGAAAGGTAACCGGGCAAAATCGATAACCCGGTCGTGTAAACAATTCGGCGGCTTTTACCTGGGATCAATTGGCGGGCCTGCTGCACGGCTGGGCAAGGAATGCATTACAGACATTGAAACCATTGAATATCCTGAGCTTGGCATGGAAGCGATCTTTAGAATCACGGTGAAGGATTTTCCTGCGTTCATCGTCGTTGATGATAAGGGGAATGATTTCTTTGAAGGGTTTTTGTGCTAACAATATGGATGTGTTATGAAGTATATGAGATATGTTTAATTTTTGAAAAGCAAAAGGGAGCAGAGATCAATGAAAAAGAAGATGAAAACAATAGATGGAAATAATGCAACGGCCTACGTTGCTTATGCCATGAGTGATGCGGCAGCTATTTATCCTATTACGCCGTCCTCATCCATGGGAGAACTGTGTGATGAGTGGGCAGCCAATGGAGTAAAAAACATATTCGGTCAACCCATGCTGGTACGTCAGCTTCAGTCCGAAGCTGGGGCGGCCGCAGCGGTTCATGGATCCCTTGCGGCAGGATCACTGACAACGACATTCACTGCTTCTCAGGGGCTTCTTCTCATGATCCCCAATATGTACAAGATTGCCGGCGAACTTCTTCCAGCCGTGTTTCATGTGTCCGCCAGGGCAGTTGCGGGGCATGCACTGTCGATTTTTGGCGATCATCAGGATGTCATGGCTGTTCGTCAGACAGGGTTTGCCCTGTTGGCTTCGGCTTCTGTACAGGAAACCATGGATCTGGGACTGGTGGCCCATTTGACTGCCATAGAATCCAGAGTCCCGTTTGTCCATTTCTTTGATGGATTCCGCACATCACATGAAATTCAAAAGGTTGAGATGATCGAATATGCAGACATGGCAAAACTGGTTAACTGGGACGACATTTCAAAATTCCGGGCACGGGGCACAAGCCCGGAACGTCCGGAGCTTCGGGGTACAGCACAAAATCCGGATATTTATTTTCAAGGACGGGAGGCGGCAAACGCTTATTATTTAAAAGTTCCTGATGGGGTCATCGCAAATATGAAGAAGGTCGGTGATTTGACCGGTCGGCGCTACAATCTTTTCGATTATGTGGGCGCACCGGATGCAAAACGGATCATCATTTCAATGGGGTCATCCTGTGAGACTATCGAAGAAGTTGTAAATTTTCTGGCTGGTAAGGGTGAAGATGTGGGGCTCGTCAAAGTTCGCCTGTACCGTCCTTTCTCAACCGAGCATCTTTTCAAAGCCATACCGGCGACAGCTCAACGGATTACTATTCTGGACCGTACAAAGGAACCCGGCGCGATCGGTGAGCCGCTGTACCAAGATGTATGTACCGCTTTTATGGAGAAAGGTAAAACGCCGACCATTCTCGGCGGCCGTTATGGTCTGGGATCCAAGGAATTCACTCCCGCCATGGTCAAGGCAGTTTTTGATAATATGAAAGCGCAACATCCGAAAAACCATTTTACTGTTGGAATCACCGATGATGTTACCCATACCTCACTGGTAGTTGAACCAGGATTTAACGTGGCACCTCAAGGAACCGTGCAATGTAAATTCTGGGGTCTTGGCGCGGATGGAACCGTCGGCGCCAATAAAAGCGCTATTAAGATCATCGGAGATAATACAGACATGTACGCTCAGGCGTATTTTGCCTATGATTCAAAAAAATCCGGCGGTGTTACCATGTCTCATCTCCGTTTTGGGAAGACACCCATCCAATCAACGTACCAGATCGATTCTGCGGATTACATTGCCTGCCACAATCCAAGCTATGTATATATCTACGATGTGCTGGAAGGAATTAAGGAGGGCGGGACCTTTTTGCTCAACTCTTCCTGGTCTGAAGAGGACATGAATGAAAAACTTCCCGCTCCTATGCGAAGGACGATTGCCGGCAAAAAGCTGAAATTTTATAATATTGATGCAGTAAAAATAGCCGGGGAAATCGGATTGGGCGGCAGGATCAACATGATCATGCAGACCGCTTTTTTTAAACTGGCAAATGTGATTCCTGTGGATGATGCCATTGCGTATCTTAAAGATCAGATTGATAAAATGTTCGGCAATAAGGGTGATAAGATCATAAAAATGAACTATGCATCCGTGGATAAAACATTAGATAACCTTGTTGAGATCAAGTATCCAGCATCATGGGCCAGCGCCAGCGCCAGCGCCAGCGCTGCTGGAGATCAGAACGTACCCGATTTTGTGAAGAATGTAATGAACCCTATTCTTGCACAGCAGGGGGACAAGCTTCCGGTGAGTGCGTTCACACCAGATGGCCTATTCCCGGTGGCAACATCCCAATACGAAAAAAGGGGTGTGGCTATTGATGTTCCGGAATGGATTATGGAAAACTGCATTCAATGTAATCAATGCGCCATGGTCTGCCCTCATGCAGCCATCCGGCCTGCTCTTCTGACAGATGAGGAACTGGCCTCTGCGCCGAAAAGCTTTGAAGCAAAAAAAGCCGTAGGCAAAGACCTTAAAGACTACTCCTTCCGAATTCAGGTCAGTACACTGGACTGTATGGGGTGCGGGAATTGCGCAGATATCTGCCCTGCGAAAAAACCAGCTCTGGTCATGAAACCGCTGGATACACAGACGGAAAAACAGGTTCCCAACCACCGATTTACATTGACGCTTCCTGTGCGCGATACCATTGTCAGCCGGAACACAGTTAAGGGCAGCCAGTTTGTTCAGCCGCTTCTTGAGTTTTCAGGGGCATGTGCGGGATGCGGAGAGACCCCCTATGCAAAACTGATCACCCAGCTTTTTGGCGAGAGGATGATTATCGGCAATGCAACGGGGTGTACATCCATCTGGGGCGGATCGGCTCCAGCCATTCCGTATTGCGTGAATAAAGATGGCTTTGGACCTACCTGGGGCAACTCTCTTTTTGAAGACCCAGCGGAATTTACCTATGGCCTGTTTTTGGGTCAGATACAGCAGAGAAATAAGCTGGCGGATTTAATCCGGCAGGCTCTGGGCACAGGGATTCCAGCGGAGTTAAAGGATGCCATGGAAGGCTGGCTGCATCATATGAAGGACGCAGCCGGATCAAAACAATATGGTGATCAGTTAAAAACACTTCTGCCCAAGCAAAAAGAAAATCCTCTGTTAAAAGAGATTTTTGCAATGTCCCGGCTGTTTACCAAGAAGTCCTATTGGGTCTTTGTGGGAGATGGCTCAGCGTATGATATTTCCTTTGGCGGTATTGATCATGTGCTTGCCACAGGTGAAGATATCAACATCTTTGTGTTTGACACAGAGGTCTATTCCAATACCGGCGGCCAGTCATCCAAAGCCACGCCTACAGGCTCTGTTGCCAAATTTGCATCATCAGGCAAGAAAACAGGAAAAAAAGATTTGGGCGGTATTGCCATGACCTACGGCTATGTGTATGTGGCCAATGTGGGAATGGGCGCCAACAAGCAGCAGTTAATAAAAGCCCTGACAGAAGCGGAAAGCTATGACGGGCCTTCGCTGATTATGGGGTATGCGCCCTGTATTAATCATGGAATTAAAAAAGGCATGGGAAAAAGCCAGGAAGAAATAAAACTGGCAGTTCAATCCGGTTACTGGCCCTTGTATCGCTATAATCCTAAATTAAGAGATGAAGGAAAAAATCCATTTATACTTGATTCAAAAGCGCCGGATGGAAGCCTCCAGCAGTTTCTCGAAGGCGAGGTTCGTTACGCAAGCCTTCAGAAAACATTTCCTGAAGAATCCAAACGGCTCACAAAGCAGCTTGAAGAAGAATACGCAAATCGATACAATGCATTAAAAAAACTGGCGCAGGGAGGAGCTGAATCAGAGCCTGAACCGGCAGATGAAGCCGAATAGGCCATTCCTTATTTTCTAATTGTGATTTTATTAAAAAAAGTAAAAGGCCATATAAAAAAGTATATGGCCTTTAATTTATTTTCTTGAAATAATACAAGACCATGATAGTTATTTGGCAAAAGAAATAAATACTGCTGATTTATGAAATACTGCTCCGTTCTATTGTTGGCACTTGTTTTGTTAACCCATGCACGGGAATGTAATCCTTTTCCCTCCCAGACTCCCCCAAAAGAAGGCTTTAAGGAATATGTGGTGCTGCTTCATGGGTTGGCACGATCCAGCCGCTCCATGGTTCCCCTTCAAAAAGCCCTGTCGAAAAAAGGTTACGGCACCTGCAATATTGATTATCCGTCAACTGATTACACCATTGAAGATATTTCAAAAAAATATCTCCATGCGGCATTGAAGCGCTCTATCCCGAATGATGCGGACCGGATTCACTTTGTAACCCATTCCATGGGTGGGATCCTTGTGCGTCACTATTTGAAGAACAATCCATTGAACCACCTTGGTTCGGTGGTGATGATCAGCCCTCCAAATGCAGGCACAGAGGTTGTTGATACGCTGGGGAATATTTTTATTTTCAAGCTGCTCAACGGACCGGCCAGCACCCAGCTTGGGACAGGACCGAAAAGTATTCCAAAACAGCTTGGGCCTGTCAACTTTAAACTGGGAATACTGACAGGCTCTAAGTCAATTAATCCCATATTATCTGCCATGATCCCCGGTAAAGATGATGGAAAAGTGTCCGTCAGGCGGGCGCAAGTTCAGGGCATGTCCGATTTTATGGTTGTTCCTCACAGCCATCCGTTCATTATGCGCTCAAAAGAGGTAATCGAACAGACCGTCTATTTTCTTGGGCATGGGCAATTTCAAAGAAAACCGGGTAAACCTGAAAATCATATTGACTGATTTTTTTCTTTATAATAGCGTCTTAAAGTCGGTATAGACCCACGAGTGATGGTCATTCAAATGATAACATCGGCATCTGAAAATCCTTTGTAAATTAAAAAATAAGCAAGGAGGCATATCCATGAATTTAGTTGAGCTTGCGTATCAACATTATGAACGATTCGGTGAAAAAATCTCACTGTATTATAATGATGAGCCCTTCACCAATGTGCAGTTGAGAGATGCTGCCAACAGTCTGGCCAATGGACTCATCGGTCTGGGCGTGAAACCGGGCGATAAGGTTCTGGTGATGCTGATGAATTCTCCGGACGTTATCATCAGTTACCAGGGAATTCTCAGGACAGGAGCTGTCATTATTCCGGTGATATTTCTGCTCGGCCCGATTGAAGTGGCGCATATTTTGAAAAATTCCGAAGCTGTTGCTGCTATTGTTTCCAAAGCATTCTTGCCCACTATCAACCAGGCGAAACAGGGGATAGATACATTAAAGCATGTCATTGTCGTGGAAGATGAGGTTATACCTGACACCATAAAATATGTGGATTTGATAAAAAAAAGCTCCAATAAGCTCCCGGATATTAAGATCAAAGATGATGATATGGCTGTAACCCTTTATACATCAGGAACCACAGGCGTTCCAAAAGGAGTCATGCTGACACACAAAAAC
>JAABPS010000075.1 GCA_011391835.1 Desulfobacteraceae bacterium | reverse complement strand
CCCTTTTTGGATCAGTTCTTCCCTTACATTTAACCAGAGATCCTTAAGCGAAATGCCGGCGGGGCATACCACCGTACAGCGGTCGCAATTCGTACACAGATAAATTCCTTCATGAATGGCCGTAAGGCCTCGATCGTCGATCTGGCGTCCCGAAACATAGGCCCTCAGGAATTGTATTTTTTCCGAGGGCAAAATATAATCATTGCCAATGCTGTCATGGGCAATACCAACGGAGCACCGTAAATTACAGGTACCGCAATGGATACAGGCATCCAGGGCAATGGCATGCATAGTCGCAATATTGGCGGGAGCCGAAGTGTCTTTATTTACAATAGATCCGGCCATCAAGCTGACGGGAGTTGAGATGATATGAAACATTTTACTGAACGGCAGGTAGGCAAGTCCTATAAAACAGGCCAAGATATGAATATACCACAGATAGGTATGGGCGTCGGCCCGATCAAGAGCTATGGCAAAAGGCGTTATCAATTTACTGGCGGTGTAACCTGTAAATGCATAGTGTGGCCGGGAGTGACATTCCATACAATTGCTTTCATGGAGGTCTTTCCCCATGGCAAGTATTTCAGCATCGAAGGGTTTGGCCACATTTTGGGAAACCAGACCGTAGTTCTCAACCCAATAACTCTCCAGCGCCTGAATTTCTTCCTCATCATCCAGACCGGCGTAATCCTGCACCATCCGCGTAAAATTGCTGTGAGATGTTATTTTAAAGCCTTCCAGGAATATGCCGGAAGAAATAATAACCGTGACGATGATAATGGCATATATATCCATGGCGTTGGAAACGAGTCGTGGAGTCTTTAAAATAAATCGTCTGAAAAGTGCGATGCTGATACCCGCGATGACCATAAACGCAAACAGGTCTCTGAGAAACATATACGGGTTAACAGTAGAGTAGTAATTGGCAAACAGGGATTGGGAAATTATGCTTTCCAGCGCATGCATCAGAATCAGGAGAATGAAACCCCAGAAAATGAGCATGTGCATGATCCATCGAAGAAAACTTTCCTTTAGAATTCTATATTGAAGCAGCACATCCAGAAGAAATACTTTAATCAGCAATAGAAGCTTGAGGCTAAAGACAGACAGCAGAATCCCTTTGACAGCCGAAGCAACTCTTTCCGCGGCGGTTACCTGGTAGGCTACTATTCCAACCTTGCGTGTGAACCAGGTTGAAATTTTATAAACCAGGCCAATGAGAAAAATTGCAAGAGAGGTATAAAGCAATATTTTAAAAATCATTTAGCGATCCTCTGCTATTTTTGTAAAAAGAAATCCGAGCGAAAAGGCAGAAATAAGATTCGAAAATTCGCTATTTTCATTATGCCGGGCCATTCAAGTTACAAGGGTCGGATTTACAGCCGGCTTTGTATAACTCTATAAGCGTTGCAGATGCAATAAAAAATTTATATGAATCAACATAATGAATATATATATATCAAAAAGGGGATCATATGAAAATAAGTTTATACGTTAAATTGCATTTAAGGGCAAAAAGCTATAAATTATCATAAATCGTATTCACCTAATCATTATGCCTATGAATCCGCTGAGCCTCATTTAATACATAAAATTTTTCCAGAAATTTGATGGATCGCTGGGCGGATTCGAGGTGGATGCTGACAGTATTCATTCAGCGTTGACAAATATTTTGAAAAACGCAATTGACTCGTATAGTTAAAATAAAGAAAAGGCAAACATCGCTTTCAGCATGAAAAATATGAGAATATATTTTGAATTCTGTGAGGCGCGGAGTTGGGGATTTTTATGACAATACAATCGTTCAGAAGGATGGAAGGTCAATTGAAGATATAGCCACTGCTTGAATGATGAAAAAATCCAATAAAATCATTCTCATCGCTGCACTGTCAGATATAGGAATAAGTTTTTAGATGATCGGCGAACAACACAGATTAAATCTATTTGGAGTGGTTTCAGTCTATCAGATTCCAGCTTGACATTTAAGATTCTTTTATATAAAGATAACCCCTTTTATTACTATGAGCTTTAGAAGATCAATAGTCCCGTACAGATATTGATCTGTTAAACTATCTGATTTTAATGGGTATATACTATAAACAGGAAGGGAACCTATGAGCTTTCAGAAAAGATTATCATCAGGTGAATTTGTGGTCTTGGCTGAGATGGATACCCCCAAAGGAGTGGACATTTCGGAACTGGTTACCAACGCCCGTCGGGTCAAAGGACGTGTCGATGCGGTAATTATTCCTGATATGGACAATGGTGTTATGAGAATGAGTTCCCTGGGAGGGGGTGTTTTAATGCATCAGCAGGGAATGGAAGCGATTATTCATGTCTATTGCAGGGATCGAAATAGGATGGCGCTTCAAGGGGATGTCCTCGCTGCCCATGTACTGGGCATTCAAAATCTTATTGTGGTTCACGGCGAAGAAATGGCGAAAGGGGATCACCGTGACGCAAAGCCGGTAAATGATCTGGATGAGATTGGTCTTATCAGCGCAATACAGGCGCTTCAGAAAGGGGTTGATATGGCGGGCTTTGAATTAAAGGGCAGCCCGAAAATCCTAATAGGGTGTACAATTCCACCCTATGCTGATGAGAATTCCCTGAATATGGAACTGGAGCTGGCTAGAAAAAAAGTGGAAGCAGGAGCTCAGTTTATTATATCTCCTTCCGTTTTTGATATGAAGCATTTTATTTTGTTCATGGAAAAGGCCAAAGGATTAGGCGTTCCGATTATCCCCACGGTTTTTCTCCTGAAGTCGGTTGGTATTGCCCGATACATGGCAACATATGAGCCAGGTGCTCATATCTCGGAGCAGACTATAAAACGTATCAGAAAATCATCCGATCGTGAAACAGAGTGTATCCGGATTGCCGCAGAAACAATTGCAGCATTAAAAGAGATCGCCCAGGGTGTGAAGGTACAGACTCTTGGATGGGAACACAAACTTCCCGAGATCTTGGATTATGCCGGTTTATAGGCTTGATCCGGGTGTCTGGTTTTACCATTGATAGTTTTATCTGGCATGAAACGGATAGCGATATACTTCCCCGTTTTTGTTTATTCCACCGCAAATTTTTTTTGTAACTGCTCAGCGGAAAGGTTGAAAAGGAAAGAAATCTGAAGGAAAACCCAAAAACGATCTATCAGAGATATAAAATGAATTACTACTGTAATGTCTGTTTAAGATAAGGAAGCGATCGGGAAGCAAAGGCAAAATTAAAAAGATGACTCTAAAAAGCAATAAAGTACTTATAGTTGGCGGTGGTGTTGGTGGTATTCGGGCGGCCTTGGATTTGGCGGAAGCTGGAAGGAACGTAGTATTGATCGATAAGGCTTTTTCCATTGGCGGGTTTATGACAAAACTCGACAGAACCTTTCCGACCAACAACTGCGATTTGTGTACACTTTCTCCCAATCTGTCTGAAAGTGGCCGACAGAATCAGATTGAACTTTTAAGCATGACCCGGCTGAACGATGTTGAAGGCGAACCCGGTAATTTCAAGGTGACACTGACAACCAAACCCCGGTACATTGATATGGAAAAATGTACAGCATGCGGGGATTGTTTTGAAAAATATAAGGAAAGCGTACGTTTTACTCCCGGTCTGGATCACCGGGCTCCGACCTGTATGCGTTATCCACAGGCAACGCCTCAGGCATATTCAATTGACATTGAAAAGTGTACTGACATTGATGGGCTGGTCAATGTTTGCCAGGCAGGGGCCATTATTCCTGATGATACGGAAACGGTTCAAAAAATGGAAGTCGGGGCTATTGTTCTGGCCACAGGAGCTGAGTTGTTTGATCCTGACGTATTGGATAATTTTGGTGGCGGGAAATATCCCAATGTGGTTTCGGGTCTGGAATATGAACGGATCATGTCCGCTT
>JAABPS010000074.1 GCA_011391835.1 Desulfobacteraceae bacterium | reverse complement strand
GTTCGTCCCTCGGATGGAAAACAGCCCAGAAAAATCGCCTGGATTCAGTGCGTTGGCTCACGCGGTATCAATAGAGCCGATGTTCCTTATTGCTCCAGTGTTTGCTGTATGTATGCGCTGAAAGAGGCAATTGTAACAAAGGAGCGTTTTCAGGATGATATAGAGACAACCATTTTTTATATGGATATGAGGACGTCCGGGAAGGATTATGAGCTCTATCGCCTGCGCGCTAAAAACGATTATAATGTTAAGTTTATCCGCAGCCGGCCCCACACAATTATGCAGGAACCTGGCACGAATAACCTTTCTATTTCCTACACGTTATATGACAGCAGTCATATTGTGACTGATATTTTCGATATGGTGGTACTTTCCACCGGGTTTCGCATATCGGATGATGTCAAAGAAATGGCTGAAAAACTTGGGATTGAGCTAAACGAGCATAATTTTGCCAAAACACATAGTTTTGCGCCTGTCGCAACTTCCAGACCGGGAATCTATGTGTGCGGTCTTTTTGAAAGCCCCAAGGACATTCCTGAGACCATGGTTCAAGCCAGCGCAGCGGCCTGCATGGCATCCAATGATCTTGATTTTATAGAAAAAATACCTCGTGTCCAGGATGAACTGCCCCCTGAAAAGGATGTCAGGGATCAAGCACCGAGAACCGGGGTTTTTATATGCGATTGCGGGTTTAACATTGGAGGGGTTATTAATGTTGCGGATCTTGCGACCTATGCCAAGGCGCTCCCCAACGTGATTGTATCTGAGATTGCCGGACATGGTTGCAGTGCGGAATCGATGAAACATATCCGGTCAACCATTCAGGAACAGAACCTCAATAGGATAGTAATAGGCGGCTGTTCTCCGAGAACTCATGAAAAAAAATTTCAGGATTTGATTCGTGAGGCCGGTCTTAATAAATATCTTGTTGAAATCGCAAATATTAGGGATCAGAACACATGGGTTCATAAAGATAAGCAGGATGAAGCGAAGGAAAAAGCCAAGGATTTGATTCGCATGGCAGTTTCCAGCGTGGCACTTCGTCATCCGCTCATCGATCATCTGCTCCCCGTGAATAAAGATATCCTTGTGGTTGGGGGTGGCGTGGCGGGAATGAACGCCGCATTGAATCTTGCCGAACAAGGTTTCAAGATATATCTGGTGGAGCGGTCTCCAGAACTGGGGGGTGTTGCCCGTAAGGTAAGAAAGACTCTTACCGGTGAGGATGTACAATCCTATCTGAAAGATCTGATCACCCGGACACTGAACCATGAACGGATTGAGGTTTTAACCAATTCCATGATTGTGGATCATAAAGGAATGCCCGGCATGTTTACTACAGGAGTTCAGATTGCGCCGAGGATGTACTACAGACAGATTAAGCATGGTGTCACGATAATAGCTACTGGCGCAGAACCAAACCGACCTGAAGAATACCTCCTGGATGAGCATGAAGCGGTTTTAACCCAGCTTGAACTCGATTCTGTCATTGAAGATGAACCTGAACGTTTAAATGGCTGGGAAAACGTGGTTATGATTCAATGTGTCGGTTCTCGAACCCCTGAAAATTTAAACTGTTCCCGTATTTGCTGCCAGACGGCGGTTAAGAACGCCTTAAGGATTCTTGAAAAAAATCCTGAGACACGCATTTTTGTCCTTCATCGGGATATACGGACCTTTGGGTTTCAGGAAGACTATTACCAGAAAGCCAGGGATAAAGGGGTCATTTTTGTTCGATTTGAAGAAGAAGAGAAGCCAGACGTGAGAGCTGTTGGAGATCAGGTTTTCGTGACATTCAGAGACCAGGTGTTGGGGCGAAACATTGAAATTGCAACAGACTGTCTCGTTTTAAGTACGGGTTTGATTGCCGACGATGAAGCCAGCGAAGATCTTGCCATGATCTTTCACCTGACCAGAACCGCCGATGGATACTTTCTTGAGGATCACATAAAACTGAGACCGGTCGATTTGTCTGTACCCGGTTTCTGGGTGGCAGGTACAGCGCATGGGCCCAAGAGCATCCAAGAAAGTGTGGCTCAGGCTCAGGCCGCTGCAGGAAGGGCTTTAACCTTTCTGGCCAATGATACAATCAACCTCGGCGCGGGTGTTGCGAAGGTCGATGGGGAAAAATGCGCCGCGTGCCTGATCTGCGTCAGGGCATGCCCCTATGACATCCCATACATAAACGCGGAAGGTTACTCTGAGATTGATCCAGCCCAGTGCCATGGATGCGGCGTCTGTGCTGCTGAGTGTCCCGCAAAAGCAATCCAGCTGATGCAGTATGAGGATGATATGATATCCGCTGAATTGAATGGACTTTTAGAAAGGATAGTTTAATTATAATGGGAAATTTTGAACCTGTTATTGTAGCTTTTTGCTGTCATTACTGTGCCTATACTGCCGCTGATATGGCAGGAAGCATGAGACTCAGCTACCCCTCAAATGTAAAGATATTAAGGGTTCCCTGCACCGGAAAAGTTGATATAAAACACATCCTGCAGGCCTTTCAAAATGGAGTAGATGGGGTGTATGTTGCCGGCTGTCTGGAAGGGGATTGTCATTTTAAAAGCGGTAATAAAAAAGCCGCCCTTAGAGTGGAACGCGTGAAAATGCTCCTTGATGAAATCGGTATCGAAAAGGAAAGGGTAGAAATGGTTACAATGTCAGCGGGAATGGGTGAATACTTTGCCCAGACAGCAATAAATATAACAGAAAAAATTCGCAAGCTGGGTCCAAGCCCGGTCAAAAATGTATGGAAAGATCAATTACGGTCCGCGAGCTGAAGGCTCATCTAAAGGAGAAATATTAAAAATGATTACTGCCGAACGAAAGCCGATGGAAGAAATTATTGAATATGTAAGACCCTATAGTCGTATTCTTCTGGTTGGCTGCAATGAATGTGTTACCGTGTGCGCTGCAGGTGGTCGAAAAGAGGTTGGTATTTTATCCTCCGCCCTTCAGATGGTTTTTATGAAAGAAGGCAGAACTCTGGCGGTGAAGGAAATTACCCTTGAAAGACAATGTGATCCTGAATATGTGGAAGAACTCATCTCCCATATCGACCAGGCCGAAGCAATTCTTTCCATGGCCTGCGGCTGTGGTGTCCAGGAAATCGCAAGACGTTTTCCGACGAAACTTGTATTTCCTGCTGTAAACACAAAATTCATGGGCGCTTCTGAACGCCAGGGAGTATGGGCTGAGAGATGTCAGGGATGTGGAGATTGTCTTCTTGGGCTTACGGGAGGCATATGTCCCATTGCAAGGTGTTCAAAACGTATTATGAATGGCCCATGTGGAGGTTCAACCAAAGGCAAATGTGAGATAAGTCCGGATGTTGATTGCGCGTGGCATCTCATCTGGGAAAGGCTTAAATCTTTGGATAGGGAAGATAAATACGAAGATATTGCTGCGGCTAAAGATTGGCGGCCGAGCCGGCATGGCGGACCCCGTAAGATTATAAGAGAGGACATGACAGAATGAAAACCGAAAGTGTATTGGAAAAAATATTGGCATCAGGTCAATTGGCAGTAACCTCTGAATGTGGACCTCCACGGGGGTGCCGTCCTGAAAAAGTCAGGGAAAAGGCTGAAATGCTAAGAGGGTATGTGGACGGTATCAATGTCACTGACAACCAGACCGCCATGGTTCGAATGTCAAGCCTGTCAGCCTGCATCATCATTAAACAGATGGGGCTTGATCCGATATTGCAAATGGTATCGAGAGATCGGAATCGTCTGGCCATGCAGAGTGATATTATTGGAGCGTATTCGCATGGTATAAATACAATGCTTTGCCTGTCAGGTGATCATACACATTTTGGGGATCATCCTATGGCTGCCAATGTATATGATCTTGATTCAATCCAGGCCGTCCAAATGGTCAAAAAAATGAGGGATGAGGGCAAATTTCAAGGAGGTGAGGATATTGATGTGCCTCCAAAAATGTTTATAGGGGCTGCGGCGAATCCTTTTGCAGATCCCTTTGAACTTCGGGTGGCACGCCTGGCCAAAAAGGTCAAGGCGGGTGTCGATTTTATTCAAACCCAGTGTATTTACAATCTGGATAAATTTGAGACCTGGATGAAAGGTGTGTGTGATCGGGGTCTCCATGAAAAGGTAGCCATTCTTGCCGGTATTACGCCCCTGAAAACGGCTGGAATGGCCAAATATATGAAAAATAGAGTTCCCGGCATGGACGTCCCGGATGAACTTGTCAAACGTATGGCGGGTGTTCCAAAGGAAAAACAGGAAGAGGAAGGAATCACCATTGCTGTAGAAACCATCGAGCGGCTAAAAGGGGTTACCGGCGTAGCCGGGTTCCATATTATGGCTATTGAGTGGGAA